>JAFOXT010000462.1 GCA_017425745.1 Clostridia bacterium
CGAGAATAGCGGCAAGGTTTTTCACTGAAAAGGAAGAAGCATTTCTTTTGAAAAGTGAAAATCAGCCCGGAGATTTTACACGTCTCTGGACACTTAAAGAGAGTATTCTCAAAAAAACAGGCGAGGGCATAACAGGCGGACTTGATTCCTTCTGCTTTGCCGACAGCCTTATGAAAAATGACTTTATAAAATTCGGCTATCATTTCAGAGTGAGGGAGCTTATTGGTGCCTTTATCGCTGTATGCTCCGACACTGAAGAAAATGATTTTACCGAAATCAATAAAGAAGAAATTGAAAAATTCACGGAATTAATTCTGAAAGGAGAACTTTAATGGAAACCATCAAGTATCTCAAAAGTAAGCTCGGCTACGGCGTAGGTGCAGTAGGTCTTGACCTCAGCTACGGTATGTTCTATTCATTCCTTGCAAAGTACCTTACTGACGTTCTCGGCCTCAGCTCATCCTTCCTTCTCATTCTCACACCTATTGCGAGAATATGGGACGGTATCAACGACCCTATGATGGGTACAATCGTAGACAACACTCACACAAAAATGGGTAAGTACAGACCCTGGATTTTAAGAGGCTCAATGCTCAACGCAATTGTGCTTGTGTTCCTTTTCTCTAACCCTCTTAAGCTTACAGGTGTTGCTCTTTGCGCTTATGTTGCAATTGCTTACGTTGCTTGGGGTATGACAAACACAATGGCTGATATTCCTTATTGGTCAATGGTACCCTCATTTACAAGCGACCCCAAGGAAAGAAGCCTTATTTCAACTCTTGCAAGAACCTTCTCAGGTATCGGTCAGGGTGCAGTTTCAATTCTTGCTCCCGTTATTATGACTGCTGTAAGTATTACAGAAAAGCCTGACGTAAACGGCGTTATGGGCAAGGTTCACGACGCACGAAGCTACGTTATCTGTGCTGCTGTATGTGCAGTTTGCCTTGTTTTATTCTCAGGTCTTTCAGTTTTCACAACAAAGGAAACCGTTTCAACAAAGCCTGCTGAAAAGTTCTCATTCAAATCAGCCTTCAACGTAATCAAATCCAACGACCAGCTTATTGTATTTATGGTGTTTGCTATGATTTCAAACGCAGGCTGGTACCTTACTTCAGGTGTTGCAACTTACTACTTTGACGTTGTTGTGGGCGATCCCAACAAGCAGTCAAGCTTCTCACTTTTCCAGGCTGTAGGTTCAGTTGTGGGTCTTCTTCTCCTTCCTTTCCTTCAGAAGTTTATGTCAAAGAGAAGAGCATATCAGGCTTCACTTGCAATTACAGCTTCCGGCTATATTATGATGGCTGTAGGTTCATTTGCAGATGTATTTATTCTTATGTGCCTCGGTTACCTTGTTGCTGCAATCGGTATGGCTTCAATGTTTATTGCTCAGACTGTATTCCTTGCTGACGTTGTTGACTACGGTGAGGTTAAGCTTGGCTTCAGAAGCGAATCAATTACCTTCTCAATGAAGGGCTTCCTTCAGAAGATGGCATACACAATGCAGACAATTATCCTCTTTGCTTCACTGGGTATTTCAAAGTATGACGGTGCGCTCCACAATCAGAACCCTGAAAGTGCAAAGCTTGCAATCACACTTATGATGACTGTAATTCCTCCCGTACTCTTCATAATTTCACTTATTATCTTCACAAAGAAGTTCAAGCTTCACGGTGACTTTATGGACGAGGTTACAAAGATTGTTACCGAAAACAGAATTGCAAGAGAAAAGGCTGCTGAAGAAGCTTAAGACCCTTCCGACTGCTTCGCAGCCACCTTCCCTTAAAAGGGACGGCTGTGCAAAGTGCAAAGTGCAAAATTGCGTTTGAAGTTTCACAAATGATACAGAGACATCCCGCCGATTTAGGTGGGATGTTTTCTTTTGCGTTTTAAAACTCGACATAATCCACACTTGGGTTTTCGTATAATGTACAGGGTGATTCAAATGCAGGTTATTTATGCCGACATACTTTTTATCCTTAATTTATACATAACCTATGTGCTTCTTCTTTTAACTGCTTTTATAACAAGGTGCACCGTCAAAAGGCGGAGATTGCTTTTTGCGTCAGTATTAAGCGGAGTTTACTCACTTATTATTATTCTCCCTTCAGTAAGTGAAGGTGTTATTGCAGTAAGCAGAATTTTTGCACTGCTGATGATTTTGCTTGTTGCTTTCAGACGGAGTAACTTACGTTCTTTTCTGAGAACGGCAGTGTGCTTCTTTATGCTTAATCTTCTGTTTGCAGGATTTATGTTCCTCTTGTGGTATTTCTTCTCGCCTCAGAATATGTATTATAACAGCGGAATTGTGTATTTCAATATTAGTGCCTTTCAGCTTGTTGCTTCAACTGCAGTGTGCTACATTCTGCTGAAATGTGCTCATAAGCTGATAAGTCTGAAAACACCTTCTGATACTGTGTTTGACCTTGAAATATATGCTGACGGCAAACAGTTCTGCTGCAGGAGTCTGCTTGATACAGGCAACACTCTTACTGACCCTTTTTCGGGACTTCCTGTAATAATTGTAAGTCGTGATGTTCTCAAGGACTTTTTTGTTCCCGACATAAATTCAGGTGAAGTAAATGATACTGCAACAAAATTCCGTTTTGTTGTGTGCAGTACAGTTTCGGGTGAGGGTATTCTGCCTGCTTTCAGGCCTGAAAAAGTTAAAATCAGTGCTTTTAAGGGCTTTTACGAAACAGACAGGGTTGTTGTTGCCGTAACAGAAAAGAAGCTTAAAAACGGATGTTTCGGTGCAATTCTGCCCTGCAGTCTGTCATCAGAGCAAATAAGAGAAAGAGGTTTTTTCCATGCTTAAAATAATAAAAGTGATAATTGAAAGAATAAAGAAGCTTTTCTTAAAAGAGAAGGCAGGCGATTTGCTTTATGTAAACGGCCACGAAAATCTGCCTGCACCTCTGACAAAGGAAAAAGAGGAGGCAATACTTAAGAAAATTGAAGAGGGTGACTTTTCAAAAAGAGAACTGCTTGTTGTTCATAATCTTAGACTCGTTGTCTATATCGCAAGAAAATTTGAGAATACGGGTATCGGTATAGAAGACCTTGTTTCAATAGGCACAATAGGACTTATAAAAGCAGTTAACACCTTTTGTCCCACTAAAAAAATAAAGCTTGCTACCTATGCCTCACGGTGTATTGAAAACGAAATTCTGATGTATCTGAGAAAAACCGCCAACCGAAAAAACGAGCTTTCAATTGACGAACCGCTGAACGTGGACTGGGATGGAAACGAACTGCTGTTATCGGATATTCTCGGCAGTGACAGTGACAGCGTAAACCGTAATATTGAAATGGAGGACGAGAAAAATCAGCTGCTTAAAATTGTAAGCAGACTTCAGGACAGAGAAAAGCAGATTATGACAATGCGCTTCGGGCTTTTCGGCTCAAAGGAGTTTACTCAGAAGCAGGTTGCGGATATGCTTGGCATATCGCAAAGCTATATTTCACGACTTGAAAAGCGTATAATTGAAAAAATCAAAACTGAACTGCAAAAGGCTATGTAAAAGAATTGACAAATTACCTTAATAAGTTTAAAATAAATGATAGTAAAATTTTGGAGGAAAATTATGAGCTTTGCAGCAGGATACGGAAAAACAAACGTTGACTTACTTTTTGAAAATATGCCGAGACTTCCCGATGAGGGTGAAGAAATTTTTACCGACAGATTTTCTCTCTGTCTTGGCGGCGGTGTGCCCGGCACAATGGTAACTCTGGGCAGACTCGGAGTTAAAACAAAAACAGTAACTGAGCTTTCAGAGGATATGTTCTCCTCCTTTGCTCTCAGTGAATTCAGAAAAGCAGGCGTTGAGCCTGTGAATGTTTACGAGGGCGAGAGAATTGCAGTTAACATCACTGCAGGTGCAATTACAAAAAATGACCGTACCTTCTGGTCATACGGAAACAGTCAGAATGAGGTTTCTGCAGAAAAGATTTATGAAAATCTGAAGGGCGCCAAGGCGGTTGCAATGCATCAGGATAACCCTGAGGTTTACAGAAAGCTTAAAGAAGAGGGCACTATTGTAATTCTTGACACCGGCTTTGTTGAGGATATGAGCCTTGAAACCTACGATGAGATGCTTAAAATTGCCGACTACTTCCTTCCCAACAGAACGGAAGCGCTTAAAATTACGGGTGAAGCTGACCCGAAAAAGGCGGCAATAAAGCTCAGCAGATATTTTGAAACAACAATTGTAAAGCTTGATAAGGACGGCTGTCTTATCTATAAAGACGGCAAATTCACCTTTGTAAAAAGCGTTGATGAATTTGTACGAGTTGACTCAACGGGTGCAGGAGATGCCTTTTTTGCGGGATTTCTCTATGGTATAATGAAGGACGAGCCAATTGAAAAATGCGCCCTTTACGGCAACCTTACAGGCGGAAAATGTGTAAGCGCTGTAGGCTGTACAACGGCTTACCTTACAGAAGAAGAGCTACTCAGCATGGCAGAAAAATATAAGGAAAATATTGTGTATAACTATTGATTATGGAAAATAAAAAGAATTATTCAGACTGGCTTATTGTGTCCGATATTGACGGCACCCTGAACAACAAATTAAGACGCACACCAAAGGTTAACACAAGGGCAATTGACTCCTTTGTGCACGAAAATAAGGGTCATTTCACTCTTGCTTCAGCACGCAGTGTACCTTCAATGCGACCTCATTATTTTAACCTTCCCGATGTAAAAACTCCTGCAATTATCCTTAACGGCGCAGGAATTTACGATTATGAAAAGGAAGAGATGGTGTGGTTCAATTCAATCAAGGACAGCGCTACTGACATTGTCAGAGAGGCTATGAAAAAGTATCCTTTTCTTGAAATCGGTGTTTTTGCTTCAGATATGATTTATCTTGTAAGACCTAAAATTATGTCTGAGGTTATGATGATTATTGACCGTCTGCCCTTTAAAAGACTTAAAACAATTGATGATGTACCTAAGGGTAACTGGGGTAAGATTATCTGTTTTTGTCCTATATGGCAGGTTAAAGAAATCAGAAGCTTTTTCAGCGAGAGAACAGGGGACGAGCATTACCTTATTGATACGGGTCCAATGTCCTTTGACCTTGTGGATAAAAACACAAATAAAGGCTATGCAGTTGGTGTGCTTGCTGAAATGCTCGGTATAGACAAAGACAAAATTTCAGCAATAGGAGATTACTATAACGATGTCGATATGCTGAAAAGTGTCAGCCATCCTGCCTGTGCAGGTCAGGCTCCTGACGACATAAAGGAAATATGTGAATTCAAGGCTTGTCACTGCAACAAGGGTGCAGTTGCAGACCTTATTGAATACATTAAAAAGACGTATTAAAGGAGAATTATTATGAAAAAGCTTGTTGCACTTATGCTTTCTGCGATACTTATGCTTTCACTTTTTGTTCCCGCTTTTGCTGTGGAAGAAAAGACAGAGACCTATAACGGTGACCCTATTGTAATTGTAAGAGGCATTGACTTTGGCGGACTTATTCACGAGGACGGCTCAAAGGCACTTAAATTCAATTTTATTGATGTGCTTACCCTTATTTATGACCTTGCAGTGGGTACAGCAAAAAAAGAAACAGACGCATTTGAAAATGCTCTGCTTTCATACTGCCAGAAGCTTTTTGCTCCCATTTCATCAGATAAAGAGGGAAAGAGTGTTTATGCCGATGTACATATGGAGGCTTATCCTTACCCTGCAGGTAAAATTGAAAATCTTGACGAATGGACCGACGGTGAAGGCGGACTTGTGCAAACAGCAGTAAATACCTTCGGTGGTGAAAACGTTTACTATTTTACCTACGACTGGAGAAAGAGCCCCCTTACTCTTTCAGATGAGCTCAATGCCTTTGTTGAAATGGTAAAGGCAAACACCGGTAAATCAAAGGTTGATATGGGTGCCTGCAGTATGGGCGGTATGGTTGCAACAGCTTATATGTATGAATACGGCACTGAAAGCATTGATTCACTCATATATTTTTCAGCGGCACATAACGGCACTGACGTTGCAGGTGCAGCACTTTCAGGTGACATTTACACCACAGGAGATTTTCTCAGCAATTACCTTATGAATATGGCAGGGGATAATTTCCTTCTTAATGTGCTTATTAAGGCAGTTGACGCTGCAGGTGTGTTTGATTTTGCAGCAGATTTTCTCAACGGCTTTGTAGAGAAAAACAAGGCAAGAGTTTATGACGAGCTTATGAGGGATTATCTCGGCACTTCACTGGGCTTCTGGGGACTTTGCTGTGACAAGGATTTTGATAGCAGTGCAGAATTCGTTTTCGGAAATCACAAGGATGAATATCCTGTAATTATCAATGAACTCAAAAATATCAGAGAATTCCTTTTCAGCACTGAAAAGGTTATTGATAAGGCTTATGCAGACGGTGTTAAGGTAAGCTTTGTTTCACATTACGGTGATTTGCTTGTTCCTATTTACGATGAAACTGTTGTTGAAAGCGACTCTGTGCTTGAAAGCTACCTTACTTCAAACGGTGCAACCTTTGCTCTTTTCGGAGAAACACTGACTGATGAATATATCAGTAAGGCTGATTCAAAATACATTTCACCCGATAAGGTGGTTGACGCTTCAACTGCACTTTATAAGGACACAACATGGATTATAAAGGATGCGCCTCATGTAGGCGGCCGTGTGGGCAGTGACCACGCAGAATTTGCAATGTGGCTTCTTACAAGGGAAACTCAGCCTACTGTTGCCACTGACAGCAGATATCCGAGATTTATGGCAGTTGACGGTGATTTGAATTTTATCAGATAAAATTCTGCATTCTGCATTGAATGTTGTTTATGGTGGTCAGACGGACCGTCGGGGACGCCGGTCCCTACGCTGCTGTCTTTTACCGTTTTCGCCGGTATATAATCGGAACGAAGCGTTATAATCGCCAAACCTTATCTTGCCTGCCCTGAAAGGGAAGGGGGACCGCTTCAGCGGTGGAAGGGTTTCAACTCCACACTCCACACTCCACTCTTCACACTCTTTGTGTGTTCTACACAACAAAAACCATTGTATCGGCATTACGCTTTTACAATGGTTTACTTTTTTATTTAATTAACTTACTTATTCCCTTAACTGCAAGAGCACCCACAGCAACAGCTCCTAAAAATCTGGTTCCTTTTGTAATGGCTTCAGCCTTGCTTGAAGGGAAGGAGCTTAAAATAAAGTGCTTTACGGGGCTTGAGGGTTTAAAATCGCAAAGGTCCTTCATCTGAACAGTACAGGTTTCAAAAGCTCTTACATTGTCCTCGTTGAAGGTAAGAATACGCACACCGCGTCTGTCACCGGGGCCATAGGTGTTGAAGCCTGCACCCTGAGTGTAGCCGAGAGTGATGCCGTCATATTCCTTATAAAAGCTGTTGTTGTGGTCGTGTCCGACAAAGAGAGCGAAAACATC
>JAFOXT010000463.1 GCA_017425745.1 Clostridia bacterium
CCGTCTTTTGCTTTAAAAAGCGACGGGTCGTGTACTGAAACTCCGCTTTCATCGTTGAAGCTGTAAGCATCACCGGGCAATTCCTTCTGTACTGCGTCTATTTTCATATCGTCCTTAAAGCAAGGTAAAAAACTGAATGCACTCATAATCACCGATAAAACAAATGAAATAATTCTCATATTCTCTCTCCGCACTTTTTAATTGACAACTCTGTCTTTTGCTTTCAGATATTTATTGCATTTATCCGTACCCTCTTTAACAAGGGCCATTGTTCTTTCATAGGAGGCCTTTGCCTGACTTAAGCCGTCACCTGACTTGTTAAGCCCCAACTTTTCGGCTTTTCCGTCCATATTCTTTGAAAGAGGTACAATATTATATACCTTCTTGCCGCCGCTGCTGTAAACGTGTACCCAGGTGGGTATACTCTTTACACTTTCAAAAACAACCTTGCCGTCACTGTACTTTGAAAAGGTCATTTCAAAAGTAAGTCCGTCTTCAGTGTGGCCTGTCTTAAGACCCATATATGCTCTGCGCTGATTTGAAAGTGCGTTACCCATTGAATAAACGCAGACAGTTTTATGCTTGCCGTTTTCAGAGGTGAGAAGGTCAACGGGCTGTACAACGTGGGGATGTCCGCCAATAATTACATCAACACCCATATTGCAAAGCTTCTGAGCAATTGCCTTCTGCTCATCGTTGGGACTTAACTGATACTCTTCGCCCCAGTGCATATAAACAGTTATAACCTCTGCACCCTTCTTTTTCATTTTCTTGATTTCTGATTTAAGCTCGTCATAAAACGGCTCGGGATTATCAGGATTGAAGGAGTTGATAAGAGGTGCAGTTGCGGTATCTACAAGAAGTCCGTTAAGCGATTTTCTTCCCTCGGATGAGGGAGTTTCATAGGTATAGCAGATAAGACCGAATTTAATATCGTTCACATCTGCAATAAGGAATTTTCTGCCCTCTTCAGTAAGTCTTGTACCTGTGTAATCAAAGCCCTTTTCTTTAACTACCTTCTGTGTGCGCTCAACACCTGCGCCGTTTTTATCAAAGGTGTGGTTGTTTGCCGTAAGAAGACAGTCAACACCTGCCTTTTTAAGTGAATCTGCAATTGCGTCAGGTGAATTGAAGCGCGGAAAACCGCTGTATGCAACACTTGTGCCTGCAAGAGTGGTTTCAAGGTTTGCAACAAAGTAGTCGCAGTCCTCAATTAGGCTTTCGGTATAAGTGAAAATATTATCGAAGTTATAGCCGTCAGCAGTTTTTGCCGCAGTGTAAACGGGTATATGAATAAGCACGTCACCTGCTGAGCGGATTGTTGCCGTTGAGGTTATATGAGGTGGCGGCGGCTCAGTTGTGGGAGCTTCTGTTGTGGGGGCCTCGGTTGTTGTTGGCTCAACAAAGGAAACACCGCCCCCGAAAGTAAGCACCGCTGTCAAGGTAAGCACAGCAGCAAGAATAGCCACAAGTATAACTGCTGTATTTTTCTTTCTGTTGTTTTTCATTTTAACCCTTCTTTTTTCTTATTGTAATTTCTTCGGTATAAAGAGTCTTCTCCATGCCGTCTTTTGTTTTTACTTTAAGCCTCAGCCTTTCGTCAACACCAAGGACTACTGCCTCATAAAAGCTTTCCTTTTCTTTTACGGTAATTTCTTCTCCAAGGTAGAGAAGTCTTTCTTTGTAAGCTTCAGAAAAGGTTACCTCGGGCATAGCCTTATAATAAGAAAGAAACTCGCGCAGAAATACGCCTACAAGTCTGTCCCTGTCCTCCGGAGTAACCTCTTCGCTGAGAGCCCCTGCAATATCCTCTATCTCCTTATGAAAGCCGCCCTCAGGCTTTGTAAGGTTAATTCCTATTCCCACAATTACATAGTCGGTTTTATCTGCTGAGGAAAAGGCCGCCTTAGTGAGAATGCCTGCAGCTTTTCTGCCCTCAAGATAAATATCGTTCACCCATTTTATATCTGCCTTTACAGAAAGCACCTCGCTGATTGCCTTTGCTGCTGCAACTGCTGTAAGGGGTGTAAGAAGGTTGCAGTCGTCGGGCAAAAAATCAGGGCGCAGAAGAATACTCATATAAATTCCGCTGCCCTTTGGTGAATGGAATGTCCTTCCCATTCTGCCCTTGCCCTTAGTCTGGCTTTCACTGAGCATAACGGTGACTTCATTTTCGCCGTTTTTTGCAAGAAGGTCCAGCTCGTCGTTGGTTGAGGTGACTTCCTCTTTAATTATAAAGCGGACTTTTTCAGTCAGCTCTTTTTTTATGTTGATTTCGTTATACATAGCTTCACCCTGTGTTATTTCTTAAACTAGAGTATACCACAGAAAAAATATCATTACAAGAATTTAACCGTTTCTTAGCACAGATTTAAGATTTATCACCATTAAATCGTCAACAAACCGTAAAACTTTCCTTTTTGCTCTTGAAATACCAACTAAAAAATAGTATTATAGAATTTGGTAGATAAAACCAGTATATTGTGAAAGGATGATTTAAAATGTGGCAGTTAAAGAAAGCATTTTTCAGAGCATATCAGTCAGTATTCAAGATTGCTATGTTTGCTTTTGACTGGTCAGAACCCGAAACACTTGAGGGCCCCGGCGCTATCCGTAAGCTTCCCGAATTCATTAAGAGTAAGGGCGTAAACAAGGTTCTTGTTGTAACAGATAAGGGTCTTATGGGTATTCACCTTCTTGATTCTCTTTTTGAAGAGATGACAAAGGCAGGCGTTGAATATGTTGTTTATGACGGCACAGAACCCAACCCCTCAATTGAAAACATCGAAGACGCTCGTCAGCTTTATGTTGACAACAACTGTGAAGGTCTTATCGCTTTCGGCGGCGGTTCACCTATGGACTGTGCTAAGGCAGCAGGCGCAAGAGTTTCTAACCCCAGAATTCCCGTTAGAAAAATGCGCGGTGTTCTCAAGCTTGTGCATAAGCTTCCTCCTCTCTTTGCAGTTCCCACAACAGCAGGTACAGGTTCAGAAGTTACACTTGCAGCTGTTGTAAGTGACCGTAAGACTCACGAAAAGAACGCAATCAATGACCCCAGACTCAGACCCAAGTATGCAGTGCTTGACCCTGAGCTTACAACAGGTCTTCCTCCCCACATCACTTCAACAACAGGTATGGACGCACTCACTCACGCAGTTGAGGCTTACATCGGCAGAAGTAATGTAAAGTCAACAGAAATGTACGCTGAAAAAGCTACAAAGATGATTTTTGAATCACTTGAAACAGCTTATACAGACGGCAAGAACGTTGAAGCAAGAGAAACAATGCTCAAGGCTTCATACTACGCAGGTATGGCATTCACAAGAGCTTACGTTGGTTATGTTCACGCAATCGCTCACAATCTCGGCGGTTTCTACGGCATTCCTCACGGCCTTGCAAATGCAGTAATCCTTCCCTATGTTCTTGAATACTACGGCGAAACAGCTCACGCTCGTCTTGCTAAGCTTGCAGTTATCGCAGGTGTTAAGACAGACGGCACTGACAAGGAAAAGGCTGAAGCATTCATCGAAGCTATCAAGCAGATGAACAAGAACATGAACATTCAGGATAAGTTCGATTGCATCAAGGAAGAAGATATTCCCACAATCGTTAAGCGTGCGCTTAAGGAAGGCAATCCTCTTTATCCCGTACCGAAGATTATGGACGCAGCAGACTGCGAAGCTGTAATCAGAAGACTTATGAAATAAGACAAAAATTTAAGCTGTCACTCCGGTGGCAGCTTTTTTAGTTTAAAAACTCTTGACATTTTCACTCTAATGTGTTAGAGTGTAGGTGAGCTCTAATGGATTAGAGAAAGGAGTAATTAACATGGAAACACCTAAAGTTTTTGAAAGTGAATACCGTTTTTGCCTTATTCTGTGGGAACATGAGCCCATAAAAAGCAGCGAACTTGTAAAACTGTGTAAGGAACAGCTCGGCTGGAAGCCTACCACCACCTACACGGTTATTAAGCGTCTGTCTGAAAGAGGTGTGCTGAAAAACGAAAATACCGTCGTTTCTTCTCTCGTTTCAAAGGCTGAGGTACAGGCCTCAGAAATTAACGAAATGGTGGAGAAAACCTTTGAAGGCTCACTTCCTGCCTTTGTTGCAGCCTTCACAAAGCATCAGAAAATCTCAGAAAAGGAAATCGACGAAGTTCAGAGAATGATTGACAGATACAGAAAAGGAGAATTGTAATGACAGAATTTTTCATAACTGTAGTTAATATGAGCATATCGGCAAGCTGGATTGTTCTTACGGTTCTGCTTTTCAGAGCTTTGATGAAAAAAGCACCCGGGTGGATAAATGTACTTTTGTGGGGCGTTGTCGGAGTAAGGTTGATTTCACCTTTCTCTTTTGAAAGTGTCTTGAGTCTTATTCCCAGCAAACAGACAATCAACCCCGAGGTGGCTTTGAATCCACCTGCTATAAACTCAGGGGTAGGGCTTATCGACAATGTTATTAATCCTATTATCGGTGAAGCTACTGTCGCCTTTCAGCCTGAAAAAGACCTTAATCTGTTTCAGTTTATTATGCCTTATCTTGCAGGCCTGTGGTATATAGGCATTGCCGCGCTCCTTATTTATACACTGATAAGTTATCTTAAGCTGAAAAACAAAATAGGCACAGCTGTTTTGCTTCGCGATAATATTTATCAGAGTGAAAATGTAGCTTCTCCCTTTGTTCTCGGTATTCTTAAGCCGAAAATTTATCTACCCTTCAATATGACCGGTCAGAATACAGAACTCGTTATTGCTCATGAAAACGCACACATCAGGAGAAAGGATCATTTATGGAAGCCCTTAGGCTTTCTGATTCTTACCTTGCATTGGTTCAACCCTTTAATGTGGCTTGGTTATGTTCTTCTTTGCAGAGATATTGAGCTTGCCTGCGACGAAAAGGTTATAAAAGAGCTTAATAATGAAAAGCGTGCGGATTATTCTGAGGCGCTTCTTAACTGTAGCGTGAACAGAAAAATGATTGCTGCCTGTCCTCTTGCCTTCGGTGAGTCAGGTGTAAAAAAGAGAGTAAAGTCTGTTCTCAGTTATAAAAAGCCTGCACTCTGTATTATCGTTATTGCGGTTATACTTTGTATTGTACTTGCAGTGGGATTTCTGACCAATCCTGTCAGCACTTCGGTGTTTGGTACAAAATTTGAAACAGGAAAATGTCTTTTTAGTGATGTTGTAAGCGAAGACAAGGAAACCAGACTCAATAACCTGATTTTCGATATCACGGAAGATGGTGTGGTTTATAAAACCTTTGATGACGGTACTACGGAGGTTATCGGTAATCTTGAAAATTCAGATTACACATCAGAGAATTTGAAAGAGGCTTTGGCTGAACAGGGTAAAAATCTCAATCTCGGAAAAATTAAAAATGCATACAGAGTTTACAGTCTTAACGGAAATTATGTAATTCTTCAGAAAAACAGCGGTACGGTTTACCTTGTGTCATTCTTCTCCGACGGCAAGGTTATGGATGTGTTCAAGCTGAAAAAAATCGCAGATACCGAGTTTACAAAGGATAAGCTTTATTATCCTGAAAGTGGTTCAGAGCTTGACGGAATTTCTATGGGAATTGTATCATCTGATTTTTCGGGTGAAGATCCGTATATAAAAATCCGTTGGAAGAACAATACATCCCATAAGGTTATGTTCGGCGAAACGTTTATGCTTTATTACAATGACAGCGATGAATGGAAAAGCTGTGACACATGGGAAGAACGTTTTTGGCTTTTACCTGCATATATGATTATGCCGGACACAAAAACGGACAAAATTTATAAGCTCAACGGCTACGATTTAAGCAAACCGGGTCGATACCGCTTTGAAGCAAAGTGCAGTATTGACGGACAGAATGACTCTTCCTATAAGGTATGGATTGATTTTAAAATAAAAGCGAATAATCAGCTCAGCTTCAGCAATACAAAAGATGTGACTGTCCCGTCTTCTACCCTTACAACATACACTATGGATTGTATAATTAATGAAATTGAGGGAAATCACTTTATTGTTGAAAAATTAGCTGACAGTAAAAAAAGCGGTGTGCTTTATCAGTTCAATTATAATTCAGCAGGATTTGAAATCGGTGAAAAAATCTCGATTGAATATAAATATCCAATAGCTGAAACATTTCCTTACGGTCTGACAGATGTAAACATAAAAAAGCTACCGTAACAGCAGCAAAGTTAAAACCTCCAAGGTCAAACACCTTGGAGGTCAGCTTTTATCTGATTGTACTACTACTGTTAACAAGCATTGTGCTGTACATAATCAGTACGTCGCTGTTTTCAAAATCCACATAGTTTCCGATAAGCTCAGGTGCAATATAACGTGTATCAACGAGCACCGTTTTTTCATAATCACTCATCAGAAGCGGTGCAAGACTGCTGCCATATGAGTCACGGATAATTATAAGCTGCTTACCCTTTTCGCCTGAAGGATTGTTTATATCCATAAGTGAGCAGGGGCCTGAAAGGAAAAGGTCGTATCTGTCAAGACTTTCCGTAAGCTTATCCTTGTTGTATACGGGAGCTTCTTTTTCTGTTTCGTAGTTATATGTGGTAGCCTTATCTGTAATCTCGTTTCTGAGATAGTTTATAGGCTCAGCAGGAAGACTGAGTGCGGACTGACCGTAGTAAACGCCGTAAAAATCGCCTGCATTTTCTTCAGTGAATTCACCGAGAGGTGTCATGCCCATTTCTTTACGGATTTTCTCAGCGGTTGCAGTGATTTTTTCCTGACGCCAGTGGGTATCAGTGTAGTAAAAGCTTTCTGTGGAAAGAGTGTCCCTTATATCAATTTCTGTCATATAAGAAAGGTCATTTCTCACCTTTTCGTAAAGCTTTTCGTAATCCATTGAGGGATAATCCTCACCGGCAAGATAGTAGTTTTTGTCGGGAATGATGCTGTAGTAAACCTTGCAGTCTGCATCCTTAAGATACATATTATAAAGGTTTGTCATTCTGTCAGTGAAATGCTCCGTTGAGCTTTCGCTGTAAGTGGCATCAATTTTGCTTACATAACCGTCCTTGATATAAATTCCGCCGTTGTCACTCTGATTATAAACGTCAAAATGCACCCTCGCCTTAAGCTTTCTGAAGGCATCTCTTAAAGGAAACTGGTCGGTCATATAGGTTTCAAAGTTTTTCATAAACTTGCCCGACATAAGTGTGGAGAAGGACAACTCAGGGAATTGCTGAAGCTTTCTGCGCTCAGCTTCGGAAACCTCCGTTGCAGGCGAAATAAAAAGGAAGCCTGTAAGAAGTCCTATAATAAGGCAGAACAGAATGATGTTCACAATATACTTTGATTTTTTCATTTCATCCTACCTCCTTAAAACCTGAAATACAAGAACGGATTGAAGGAGCCGTCAACAAGATAAGCCGTTGAAACAACAAGAACAACCACAATTGAAGCTACTTCAAGAATTCTTACGGGAAGCTTGTCCTCGTATTTAAGGCAAAGCTTTTTCATTACGGGTGTTGCACCGAAGAAGGCAATTGCAAGAAGAATTGCGTTGCTCTTAAGAGCATAAACCGCACTGCCGCTTACAAGAGGAATTCCGCTTATGCCGAGAAGATTCATTATATCGTTCCACGCTTCGGTAAAGGTTGAAGCGTTGAAAATTACAAAGCTGATAATTACAATGAAAATCACATAGATATGACGGAAAACCCTTGGAAGCTTTTCAATAGCCTTACCCCAGATAAACTTTTCGCAAAGCAGAAGAATACCGAAATAAAGCCCCCACGCAATAAAGGTCCAGCCTGCGCCGTGCCAGAAGCCGGTAAGACACCATACAACCATAATATTGAATATCTGACGGGATTTTTTAACACGGTTGCCGCCCAGGGGGATATATACATAATCTCTGAACCAAGAGGAAAGAGAAATGTGCCATCTGCGCCAGAATTCGGTAATGC
>JAFOXT010000464.1 GCA_017425745.1 Clostridia bacterium
AATAGATTGTTTAATAGTTTAAAAGTTAAAGAAAATGAAGAAGTTAGCTTTTGTTTTTGCTGCCGTAGTTGCAGTATCTTTCGCTTCTTGCGGTAACAAGACTGCAGAAAACGCCGAAACCGCAGACAGCACCGTTGAGGCAGAAATCGTTGAAGAGGTAGTAGAGGATTCTTGCTGTGCAAAGGATTCTGCCTGCTGTGCCGAAAAGGCTGGAGCTCCCTGTGCTGAATAATCAGCAGCATTAGCAACAAAAAATAATCAAAGATGGGTCATCCAATGATCCATCTTTTTCTTTTTGTATGACGAGCATTTCATTCTAAAAAAAGATGCGCCCCATAATGTATGGAACGCATCTTTATAGGTTTTAATATGTCGCTTATTGATTAAGCTTCTGTTGCCTCAGCGGGAGTTTCTTCTACTGCGGGAGCACCTTCTTCAATAACGGTGAAGGCAATCTGTGCAGAAACTTCCTTGTGTACCTTAACGGTAGCTACGTATTCGCCAACAGTCTTTACATCCTTAACCTGGATGAGCTTGCGGTCGATATCGAAACCGAGCTTCTGCAACTCATCAGCAATCTGCAAGCTGTTTACGCTTCCGTAGATGTTGCCAGAGGTGCTAACCTTGGTTGCGATGGTCAAAGATACAGCGTTCAGCTTTTCAGCCAGAGCCTCAGCGTCTGCCTTGATCTTAGCCAACTTTACAGCCTTCTGCTTGAGGATTTCAGCGAGTTCCTTCTTTGCGCTCTCTGATGCGATAACAGCCTTTCCGTAAGGAATCAGATAGTTACGGCCATAACCAGACTTTACGTTTACAATGTCATTCTTGTAACCCAAGCCAATAATGTCTTCTTTCAGTATAATTTCCATAATCTATGTCCTCCTTAAGTTTTTACTTCATCAAATCAGTTACGAAGGGCAGCAAAGCCAAGTGACGGGCACGCTTAACAGCCTGAGCCACACGACGCTGATACTTCAGTGATGTACCGGTGATACGACGGGGAAGAATCTTACCCTGCTCATTCAAAAACTTCTTCAAGAATTCGGGATCCTTGTAGTCGATGTACTTGATACCGCTCTTCTTGAAACGGCAATACTTTTTCTTCTTGGTGTCGATTGCAGGAGCAGTCAGATAACGAATTTCAGATGATTGCTGTGCCATGATTAAGCCTCCTTGTTAGATTTGTTGTTTCTGCGCTTTTCAGCATACTCTGCTGCATACTTCTCCATCTTTACGGTCAAGAAGCGCAGCACCTTCTCGTCACGACGGTAAGCTACCTCAAGTTTCTTGAGTACTTCGGGAGCAGCCTTGAACTCAATCAGTTCATAGAAGCCGGTATTCTTCTTCTCGATAGAATAGGCAAGCTTCTTCAAGCCCCAGTTCTCCTCATTGATAATCTCTGCACCATACTTGGTGAGAACACCTTTGATTTTGTTTACCGCTTCCTTCATCTGTTCATCAGACAAAACGGGAGTCAAAATGAAAACGGTTTCGTATTGATTCATAATACGTTAAATTGATTAATTAATTAGGTTTTGTGCAAAATGCGGTGCAAAGGTACTACTTTTTCCTCATTCACACAATGTTTTGTATGATTTTTTTCTTCGGTACATGGATTCGGAGTGTCTGATATCCATACATTTTGCACAGCCGAACTTGGCATTGGAATAGCTGGGCAAAATCACTTCCCTCCCGAGGAAAAAACAGAAAGGGTGCTTTTTGCCTTTGGGCTGTCGGCTGAGGGTAAAATATAAAAAACAGGACGCTTACGTCATTTTTTCAGAAAAAGATTTCGCCATCTCACAAAAAATGTGTTAATTTGCGCTGAATAATGCT
>JAFOXT010000465.1 GCA_017425745.1 Clostridia bacterium
ATTATGAAAAATGCACTTAAGCTTTATTTTGAGCAGAATGCACCCGATATTATCCCCGGTGAAATAAGACATCAGCATTCTCTCTGTCACGAGCATTTTGCCCTTAAAAGCATTCACTTTCCGCAAAGCAGCCACGATATAGCAATTTCACGCAAAAGGCTGATTTTCGAAGAGCTTCTTACTCTTCAGACGGGAATGAAAAAGCTTAAGGACAGAGACAGAGGAAAGACATCTTATACAGTGAAAAACGACTGTTCAAGGGAATTTATATCAGGTCTGCCCTTTACCCTTACAGGTGCACAGCAAAGGGTTATTGACGAATGCATAAGCGATATGAAAAAGGATATTCCTATGAACCGTCTTGTGCAGGGTGACGTAGGCAGCGGTAAAACCGTTGTTGCCGCAACGCTTATCTATCTTATGGCGAAAAACGGCATTCAGTCCGCCTTTATGGCACCTACTGAAATTCTTGCAACCCAGCACTACGAAACCTTCAGAAAGCTTATGGACGGCACGGGTATACAGTTTGAGCTTCTTACAGGCTCAGTTACTGCAAAGAAAAAAAGAGAAATCAAAGAAAGACTTAAAAGCGGTGAAAGCCTTTTTGTTGTGGGCACTCACGCACTTTTAACCGACGACACGGAATTTTCTTCTCTCGGACTTGTAATAACCGACGAGCAACACCGCTTCGGTGTAAGACAACGAGGTGTTCTTGCCTTTAAGGGGGCTTCGCCCCACACACTTGTTATGAGTGCCACACCTATCCCACGTACTCTTTCGCTGATTATCTACGGCGACCTTGATTTATCAATTATTGATGAGCTTCCCAAGGGCAGACAGAAAATCTCCACCTATGCCGTTGACACCTCTTATCACAAGAGGCTTTACGATTTCATTAAAAAGCACCTTGACTTATCTCTTCAGGCTTATATTGTCTGTCCCCTTGTTGACGAAAGCGAAACTGCTGACCTTACTGCAGCAACAGAATATGCAAAGGAGCTTTCGGAAAAAGAATTCAAAGACTACCGCGTAGGAATTCTTCACGGCAAGATGAAGCCAAAAGAAAAAGAACAGATAATGAAGGATTTTTCAGAGAATAAAATTCAGCTTCTTGTTTCCACAACTGTAATTGAGGTTGGCGTTGATGTGCCCAATGCAGTTATAATGGTAATTGAAAACGCTGAACGCTTCGGTCTTTCTCAGCTCCATCAGCTGAGAGGCAGAGTAGGCAGAGGCAAGGAAAAATCTCACTGCGTGCTTGTCTGCTCGTCCAAGGGCGAAAACGCAAAGGCAAGAATGGAAATTATGTGCAGAACAACCGACGGCTTTAAAATTGCCGATAAGGACCTTGAGCTGAGAGGTCCCGGTGACTTTTTCGGCAAACGTCAGCACGGTCTGCCTGAGCTTAAAATTGCCGACTTTACGGAAAATATGGACATAGTAAGGCAGACAAAAACTGCATCTGATGCAATTTTACGGTCTGACCCCAAGCTTCAGAATGAAATTCATCAGCCTCTTTCCCAACGGATTGAGAAGCTGTTTTCATCAGACAATAAAATCAGTTTAAATTAGGAAGGACAAATATTATGGAAAAAATCGCAAGCTTTACAATTGACCACACAATTCTTCCCAAGGGAATGTATCTTTCAAGAACAGATGCCAATACTATCACATATGACATCAGAACAAGAAAGCCAAACGTTGAAGAGGTTATGGAAAACGGCGCAATTCATACCCTTGAGCACCTTTTCGCAACCTTTGTAAGAAACAGCAGTGTTTCAGACAAAATCGTTTATTTCGGGCCTATGGGCTGCAGAACAGGCTTTTACTTTATCACTCTCGACACTCTTTCAAAAGCAGACGCTATTGAGCTTACCAAAAACGCTCTTACCTTCTGCAGAGATTTTGAAGGCGAGGTTCCCGGTGTATCAGCTGAGGAATGCGGAAACTACAGAGACCACGACCTTGAGGGTGCTAAAAAGGAAGCTGAAATGATGGTGGAGGTTCTAGAAGGCTGGACAGAAGAAAAACTTATCTATCCCACCAAATAAAAAATCGGCATTTTCCCTTCAAATCTAACAAGGCAGGCGGAACACTTGACGGGCAGAAAAATAAAAAAACTACTTAAAAAAAGCAGTTTTAAAGCTATGGATTATGATTTTGTTTATCGTAATGACATTGTTTATTCTCCCTTTGACGGTGTTTACAGCGTGCCTTTTGTTATACCCGAGGAGGAAATCGAGTGCACAACACTCACAAATCCCTCACAGAAAAAATATAGTGAAATTCCCCTTCTAATTAAAGCGGTAGTTTATGTTGCCGTTATTATTTCAGCCTTTATTCCTTTTTATAAAAGCAACATTACAGCAGTTGAGCTTCTTTTCAGCAAAGGCAACACTGTACAGATAAGCTGCTTTGAATATAACGAAATTCTCCTCGGGGTTGATGCCCTGAAAGCCGAAATGCTTATTGAAGAAAGAGCACAAATAAAAACAAAAAAGCTTATAAAAAAAGTGTCTTCGCCTGAAAAAGAGGTCAAAGCAGTAAGCGCCAAACCCCGTAAGGACACATTTATCTGGCCCGTAAAGTGTGATTTCGTAATTTCCTCACCCTACGGCTACAGAGACCCTGAGATTTCAGGCTTTGGATTTCACGGCGGAACTGACATAGTTAAACGCGGCGGTAATTCAGCAGGCACTCTTGTTGTTGCTGCTTCTTCGGGCACAGTTATTTATCTTGCAAAAAGCTACAGAGGTTACGGCCATCAGGTGCTTATTGACCACGGCAAGGGAATAACAACAAGATATGCTCATATGCTGCCGGGTTCAATTTCAGTCTTTCAGGGTCAGAGAGTCAGTCAAGGTCAGCAAATAGGAAAAATAGGCTCAACAGGTAACTCTACGGGCCCTCATCTTCACTTTGAAATTATGGTTGACGGAGTAAAAAAGAATCCGACAGATTTTATAAAAAGCAATAAATATTAATAAAGCAACTGCCCCTCGACCGCGTTTTGCGACCGAGGGGTTATTATATCAGTTAAAGCTTTTTACCCATATTACAAGGGAGCCGTGGTGTGTATTTTCTCTTACGGTACCTAACATA
>JAFOXT010000466.1 GCA_017425745.1 Clostridia bacterium
CAACAACCGTGGCAGAGACAGAAGAAACAACAATTCTTATACACCGTCAGGTGAACAGAGAGCACCCAGAACAGACGCAGGCGCTCAGAAGGTTTCACTTTACGGCAAAATCAACTGATTTCAGAAACACCTGTGAGTTAAGGCTCGCGGGTGTTTTTTTGTGGATGATATTTCCTATTGGTAATTATTTTCTGTGGCAACAGGGTATATAATTAGGGTGTATTTTAAAGAATTATTATATGGACAGGAGGAATGATTGTGCAGAAATTTGAAGTTGGCGGAATGATGTGTGCCGCTTGCAGTGCACGAGTTGAAAAAGCCGTAAATGCTGTTGAGGGCGTTGAAAGCTGTAATGTAAATCTTCTTATGAACAGTCTGTCTGTAGAAGGCTCTGCTGACAGTAAGGATATTATGGCTGCCGTTAAAAAAGCCGGCTACACAATAAAGGAAGAAAAGGAAGGCAAAAAAGCCGACACTGAAAAAGTAGAGGAAAATCCCGTAAAGCCTCTTGTTAAACGCTTGGTTTCTTCAGCAGTTTTTCTTCTGGTGCTTATGTATTTTTCAATGGGCTATGTTATGTGGAGCTTTCCGTTGCCGGGCTTTTTTGCTCATAATCCCGTTGCAGTGGCTGTTGTACAGCTGGTGCTTTCAGGAATAATACTTATCATCAACAAAAACTTTTTTATAAACGGTGTTAAAGGTATAATTCATAAAAGTATGAATATGGATACCCTTGTTTCACTTGGCTCGGGTGTATCTTTTATCTGGAGCATATGGATTTTTGTATCAATGATAAAGCTTCAGCTCAGCGGTGATATCGGTGGAGCCCACCATATGCTTCACGGACTTTATTTTGAATCAGCTGCAATGATTCTTACACTGATTACTGTAGGTAAAACCCTTGAAGCAAAAGCAAAGGGCAAAACCACAGATGCAATACGCTCACTCAATAAGCTCAGACCTGAAACAGCAACACTGATAGTTGACGGTAAGGAAAAAACAGTTAAGATTTCTGAGGTTAAAAAGGGCGATATTTTTGCTGTAAAGCCCGGTGAAAGTATTCCTGTTGACGGAATTGTAACCGATGGCTCAAGCGCAATAAACGAAGCAGCACTTACGGGCGAAAGCATTCCCGTTGACAAGGAAAAGGGCGACAGAGTTTCTGCTGCAACCGTAAATACATCAGGCTATCTTCTCTGTGAAGCGGTTGCCGTTGGTGAAGATACTCTTCTTTCAAAAATCATAAAAACCGTAACAGATGCCGCCGCAACAAAGGCACCTATTGCAAGACTTGCAGATAAGGTTTCGGGTGTGTTTGTGCCTGTTGTAACGGGTATAGCCTTTGTTACTTTTATTGCGTGGCTTCTTGCTGACGGAGATTTTGTTCACGCCCTTGAAAGAGGCGTTTCGGTGCTTGTTATAAGCTGTCCCTGTGCCCTGGGACTTGCAACTCCCGTTGCTGTTACGGTAGGTCACGGTGTTGGTGCAAAAAGAGGCATTCTTTTTAAAAACGCTGAGGCTATTGAAAACGCAGGTAAGGTTAAAACTGTTGTGCTCGATAAAACGGGTACAATTACAAAGGGAGAGCCAGAGGTTACTGATGTTATACCTTTTGGTGATGTAAACGAAAGTGATTTGCTTTCCTTTGCATATTCTCTTGAAAATAAGAGTGAGCATCCCCTTGCAAAAGCCGTGGTGAAAAAAGCAGAAAGCGAAAGGCTTACAGTTAATGATACAGTTGAGTTTGAGGCTGTTTC
>JAFOXT010000467.1 GCA_017425745.1 Clostridia bacterium
TTATGCAGATTTCTCTTAAAACAATGACAGAGGACGCAGTTATTTATGCCGACAGCGAAGAAATCAACGGCTTTGCAGCTTGGTTACCGTTTGGTTTTACAGGTAGCAAAACTCTTCCGTTTTTGGCTAACGGCGGATTAAGTCTGATACTCCATTCAGGTCCCTCTATTATCGGCAGACTTTTAACTTATGAAACATATGCCATGAATCTTAAAAAAGAGTTTACCGATAACTTCGATTGGTATTTATATAATCTTTCTATCAAGAAAGAGGCTCAGGGTAAAGGTATAGCAAGCAAATTAATGCGTCCTATGTTAGAATTCTGCGATGCTGAAAAAATGGTTGCATACTTAGAGACAAACAAAGATTCAAATGTCGGCTTATACCGTCATTATGGCTTTGAGCTTAAGAGCGAAGAGCTTATACCAAAATCACCTGTAACACACTATTCAATGGTAAGATATCCCGCTGAATAATTTAAAGTCACAACCTAAAGGAGGTCAACTGAAATGACTATCGAAATCAAAAGAATTATAGAAGACACTATTATTGAGGTTTCGGGAAGACTTGATACTATCACAGCGCCCGAGCTTGAAAAAGCAATCGCAGAGGATATAGATGGTACAAAAAACCTTGTTCTTGATATAAAGGGCATTGAGTACATTTCCAGTGCAGGTCTTCGTGTGCTTCTTGCTGCACAGAAAAAAATATCTAAGACCGGTTTAATGAAGGTAATAAATGTTTGTCCTGAGGTTATGGAAATTTTTGAGATTACTGGATTTACAGATATTTTAAATATTGAATAAGTTTCTATTATTAAAACTTATAAAGCAGTAATGTTTGCCCTTGCGGAGTAAATCACTACTAAGATTCAATGCACCTCTTCGGAGGTGCATTTTTCTATGTGTTTAATTCGGGCTTTGATTAAAATAGTTATGCTGACGAAAAAAGGGAACGGCACAGACCGTTCCCTTGAAGTTATTGTTTGATTATTAATCCCACTCACAGCCTGTAACTGTATCCATATCAATGCCCTTGGTGTCGTGAGTCTTAAGTGACATTGTAACAAGAGCACCAATGAAGCCGGGTACAAGCAGACAGAAGGAAATAATGCCGATGTACTGGTTGCCAAGCATTGTCATAAGCGGGAGTGCAAGTACGTTTGAAAGTGCAACGCCGATTGCTACAACAATATACTGAGCTGAAATTGTGGATGAACGCAGGTTAGTAGGTGAGGACTCACCAATCATCATAATAAGAACGTCGTTGGTTGAGTAGTAGCTGCCGATGTGAGCGCCACAGAAGAAGCCTACAAGGTAAGCGTTCCAACCGTATTTTGCACCGAAGAAGAATACTATGAAGCTGATAAGACAGTTGAAGGCGGTTGTAATTGCGGCAGCCTTTCTGCCTTTGCCGTCTGAGATAAAGCCCATAATTACCTGTGCAATAGCTGAACCGATGGGGAATGCAAAGAGTGCAGCAGTAATGGGGCCAACGCTTACGGCGTTCATAACCTCATCACCGAAGGTGGAAAATAAGCCGTTGTTAATGAAATTTTCAGCAAAGCCGTATGACATAATAACCTGATAGTTGGTTGTGGCAATAAAGCCGATGTTTGCAATTGTTGCTGTGATGTAGAGCCATTTAAGCTGCTTGTGCTTGAGAGCAAATCTGAGTGCAGGAATAAGTCCGCCCTGTGAGCTTTCAGCACTTTTTTGTTTTTTGAGCTCCTCACGTTCTTCATCACTCATTTTAAGATACTTAAGACGAGAGTCGATGAACGCATCGGTTTCGCGTGAGGTGAGAAGTGCAATAAATGAGCTTACAAGACCTACAATTGCAGGAATAAGGTAAATTTTTCTCCACTGTGAAGCGTCTTCCATAAGCATACGTCGGAGAAGAGGAATAAGCATAACGCCCATATTTGCAACAAACTTTATAACTGAATAAAATACCGCACGTTTCTTAGAGGGTGCAGATTCCATTATGTAAACAACGTGCATATCGTGGGGAATAAAGAACTGCACCATACAAGCGCCGATAAAGTAGAGCACAATGTTGTTTGAAAGGAAGATAACAAGCATTGCAAAGCTCATGCCGAAGGTGTTGATAATAAGGAAAAGCTTTCTGCCGAAACGGTCGGCAAGGGGTCTGTAAAGAAGTCCGATTGCCTGGAAGGGGACAACGAGAATTGAA
>JAFOXT010000058.1 GCA_017425745.1 Clostridia bacterium
GATGTGAAAAAATGAAAAAGAAACTTGCAGTAATCATATTGATTGCAGCAATTGCAATCGGTGCTTTTTTTACTTTTCGTAACAATGATGAAGCACCCTCTATAGAACAAACAACCGCAGAAGGTTATGAAACGTTGAAAGGCACATGGTATGTAGGCGCAATTTACTATAAAAACAGAATCATTGATATAAGCGACAACAAAGCATTAAATGACTTATATGATACAACATATATTGCTTTCAGAGAAGACGGCACCTTTACCTTTTCAGATTTATTTGCACGTGACGGTACATATAAAAGAACATCTTCAGAAACCTTTATTCTTAAAACTGACCGTGTGTATATATACACCCTTGAAGAGGGCAAAATGGTTGAAAAAGACAAGGAAGACGGAGAGAAGAAATCTTACATTTTAACCATGACCGGTAATGATGCTTTTGAATTTGTTGAAATGGACTCTATGACAGGTCAAGCAAAATCTGGAGAAATGCCCTTGATTTTTGAGCTTTCAAATCAAGAAAGCGATTATATCGCCTCAAACAAAACAGAGATAAAAGATACAACCACAAAGAAGGCTGAAAGCACCACAAGAAAACCAACAACTACAAAAGCAACTGAACCTACATATAGTTCAAGCTCAACAGCAGGTCAGAGAAACGCATTGAGGTCAGCAAAGCTATATCTTTCATCAATGCCTTTTTCACACGATGGGTTAATAAAACAGTTGGAATATGAAGGTTACAGTTCCACTGATGCAAAATTTGCCGCCGACAACTGCGGAGCTGATTGGTACGCGCAAGCCGTTAAATGTGCAGAAAACTATCTCAAAACAATGCCATTCTCCCGTGACGATTTGATTTATCAGTTGGAATACGAAGGTTATACCCACGACCAAGCCGTATACGGTGTAAATAAAGCATATAATTAAAATCAAAACCCCACCGAAACAAAATCGGTGGGGTAAAATAATGCAATAAAATTTTATTTAAGCTTATATGTAAACTTTGTATACTCGCCTGTAACGGGTGTGCCGTTAATGAAATTTCTTGCGGTAAACTCAACTCTGTCGTCATAAACGCAGCAGTAGTAGCCCGTACCGCAGTCACGGATACCGAAGTTGTTGGGCTTTCTGTATGAGGGAATGCTGAGTGAAACAACACCCTTTTCCTCGTTGAGAATCTCTTCAACATAATCGCAGATACCGCCGTGAAGGTGACCGTTGATGAAAAATACATTGTTGTACTTTTCCATAACTGCTCTCACCTCGTCAGACTGCTCACCCATATCGCCTGTCTTCCACACCTCGGGAAGACCGTGAGTGTTTTTGAATGCCTGGTGACACATTACGAAAGCAGGCTTGCCGTTTTCAGTTGCTCTTTTAAGCTCGCTGTCAAGAAAAGCAATCTGTTCTTTTGAAACATATGCCTTTTCGAGAACAGCCTTTTCAGTGCAGATTACAATAAAAGTATAGCCGTTTATGTCGTATGAGTAGTAGCTCTTTTTACCGATATTAATACCGAGATGCTTGCTCTGCCAGTCCATAACAGTTTTTCTTGCTCTTCTGAAGAAAAATCTTGCATCGTGATTACCTAAGGTAAGGAGAATATGCGGAACTGCAGTCTGCTTGCTGTAAACATTGAAAAAGCCTTCAAACTCGCTTTTCAGTGCAAACTCTGCAATATCGCCTGCAAGAAGAAGTGCATCGAATTTTTCACCTGAGTTTTCGATATCATAAAAAACATTGTTAAGGTTTTTGAACGCACAATCATTTTTTACAATATGTGTGTCTGCAATTGCGGCAAAGGCAAGTTTTACGTTTTCTCTGTCTTCAAATTTTAAAGGCTCATCCTTTGAAAAGGGACATTCTGTATCATAGTTAGGCATTGCCGCCTGAAGCTGGTAAAGAATTTTCTGAATTCCAAAGGGTATTTTCATAAGTTAAACCGCCTTTCTGTGATGATAGTTTATTTTTTCTGACTTTTAAGCTTTGAAATTGCCTTACCTACCGCGCCGCCGAAAACAGCACTTGCAACAGCTTCAACAAGACCGTTAAGACCAACAAAAGCTGCAAAGAAAGCAATTACATTATCTGTACCGAACTGTGTTTCAAAGCCTGCATATAACTCTGTATTGCCGAAAAGAACAATAAATGAACCAACGAAAAACAAAGTGTTGAGCACTGCCGCAGTAAGGAAAGAAATAAGTGAGCTTACATTATCCTGAACATTTTTGCTCTTGAGAAGCTTGTAAGCCCAGGCTGAACCTGCACCCATAAGAATACGGGGAATAATGCAGATAATAAAGGTTGAAACGGGACTTACTCCCATAATTGCTGTACCGAATGCACTCATACCGAAGCACTGAATAAAGCTTGATATACCGAAAGCAAGACCGAGAAGTGCACCTGAACTAACACCCATAATTGCACCGCCGAAAGCAACGGGAATTGCAAGCAGTGAAATTTCAACTGCACCTAGTTTAAGATAACCGAGAGGTGTAAAGCTCATAACTGCAATAATTGCGATGAAAACAGCATTTACTGTAAGCTTAAGAAGTTTCTTTGAATTATTCATCTGTTTACCTCCTCAAATCAGTCTATGAATATAAATATTTCAAACCGCCGAGGTTTTTTCGGCGGTTTAATTTTTAAAATGGTTTATCTTCTTCTGTTGTCTCTGCCGCCGTCTCTTCTGGGTCTTCTGGGTCTTTCTTCTTCGCCGTTATCTTCGGGAACAAGACCTTCGATTTCGATGAGAGCGTCTCTTCTTGAAAGGTTGATTCTGCCCTGATCGTCGATTTCAAGAACCTTAACGATTACTTCGTCACCAACGTTTACGCAGTCTTCAACTTTTTCTGTTCTCTTAACGTCGAGCTTGCTGATGTGTACAAGACCTTCCTTGCCGGGAGCGATTTCTACAAATGCACCGAAGCTCATAAGACGTGTTACAATACCGCGGAAGATTGAACCAACCTCGGGATCGTTAGCGATTGTTTCAATAATTGTGATAGCGCGTCTTGCGTTGTCAATGTCGATAGCTGAAACGAATACTGAACCGTCTTCGCTAACGTCAACCTTACAATCACATTCTGCACAAATCTTCTGAATAACCTTACCCTGCTTACCGATAACATCACCGATCTTTTCGGGATCAATCTTTGTTGTAAGCATCTTGGGAGCATACTTTGAAAGCTCTTCTCTGGGCTCAGCAATGCAAGGAAGCATAACCTCGTCAAGAATCTTCATTCTTGCATCGTATGTCTTTTCAAATGCTTCCTTGATGATTTCGGGAGTAAGACCGTGAATCTTAAGGTCCATCTGAATAGCTGTGATACCCTTCTTAGTACCTGCTACCTTGAAGTCCATATCGCCGAAGAAGTCTTCAAGACCCTGAATGTCAACCATTGTCATGAAACGGTCGCCTTCAGTTACAAGACCGCATGAGATACCTGCAACAGGAGCCTTGATGGGTACACCTGCAGCCATAAGTGAAAGAGTTGAACCGCAGATTGAAGCCTGTGATGTTGAACCGTTTGAAGAAAGAACTTCTGAAACGAGTCTGATAGCATAGGGGAATTCCTCAACTGAGGGAATTACGGGAACAAGAGCTCTTTCAGCAAGAGCACCGTGGCCGATTTCTCTTCTGCCGGGGCCTCTTGAGGGCTTTGTTTCGCCAACTGAGTATGCGGGGAAGTTGTAGTGGTGCATATATCTCTTGCTCTCTTCGTTGTCAAGACCGTCGAGAAGCTGAGCGTCACTTACGGGGCCGAGAGTAGTTACTGTGAGAACCTGAGTCTGGCCTCTTGTGAACATACCTGAACCGTGTACTCTTGAAAGAAGGTCAATCTGTGCATCGAGAGGACGCATATCGTTGATACCTCTGCCGTCAACTCTCTTGTTTTCGTCAAGGAGCCAACGTCTTACAACGTACTTCTGAAGCTTGTAGAGACATTCGTCAATCTTGCCGATTTCGTCAGCATATTCTTCGTCGAATCTCTCGTGAACCTTTTCGTATACGGGCTTGAGTCTTTCGTCACGGATTCTCTTGTCGTCTGTGTCGAGAGCAAACTTAACGTCGTCAATTGCGAATTCCTTGATTGCTTCGAACATTTCGGGAGCGGGATCCTGTGATTCGAAGGGAATCTTTTCCTTGCCGATTTCCTTCTGAATGCCCTTGATGAATTCAACGATTTCCTGGTTTACCTTGTGAGCATACATGATACCGTCGAACATTGTTTCGTTGTCAATTTCGTTAGCGCCTGCTTCGATCATAGCAACAAGATCTGAAGTTGAAGCAACAGTAACAGCCATTTCGCTCTTAGCTCTTTCTGCTTCTGTGGGGTTGATAACGAACTTGCCGTCAACAAGACCTACTGAAACGCCGCTGATGGGGCCGTCCCAGGGAATTTCTGAAATTGAAATAGCAATTGATACACCGATCATTGCTGTGATTTCGGGAAGGCAGTCCTGATCAACTGACATAACAGTTGCAACAACACCTACATCGTTTCTCATATCCTTGGGGAAAAGAGGACGGATAGGTCTGTCGATAACTCTTGATGAAAGAGTAGCCTTTTCACTTGCCTTGCCTTCTCTTCTCTGGAATGAGCCGGGAATACGACCTACTGAGTAGAGCTTTTCTTCAAAGTCAACTGAAAGAGGGAAGAAGTCAACGCCTTCTCTGGGCTTTGCAGCCATTGTAGCAGTACAAAGCACTTCTGTTTCGCCATATCTTACAAGACATGAGCCGCCTGCAAGACCTGCCATTTTGCCTGTTTCAACAACAAGAGGTCTGCCTGCAAGTGTGGTTTCGAATTTTCTGAATTCAGGAAACATAATTTTTACCTCGCTTTTTCTTTATTTTTTATATCTTGAACGAGGCGGGTTTAGCATTAAATTCAACGCTATTAAAGCGCTCAATTTAGTGCTAAACAAAACTTAAGCCTCGCACAAATTTACGGTTTTCACTCCCCTTTTAAAGCGGAGTATTAACGGAAAAAAGGCAGACACGATAAATTCATGTCTGCCAAATGAGTGCAATTACTTACGGATACCGAGTCTAGCGATGATGCTACGGTATCTTTCGATATCGTTCTTCTGAAGATATGCAAGGAGATTTCTTCTCTGACCTACCATCATAAGAAGACCTCTACGTGAGTGGTGGTCCTTCTTGTTTGACTTAAGGTGTTCTGTAAGGCTGTTGATTCTGAAAGTAAGAAGAGCAATCTGTACTTCAGGTGAACCTGTGTCGCCTTCGTGAGCAGCGTATTCCTTGATAATTGCGGTTTTCTGTTCTTTTGTCATCATGGTTTTTCACCTCATAAATAATAGTCATTCGCCAAGCCCCCAGTTTGCGGCAGGTGAAAAAGCCCATTGGGCAAAGACCCGCA
>JAFOXT010000468.1 GCA_017425745.1 Clostridia bacterium
ATACTTTTCGTCAGCTTCAACGTCGTTGTATGAGTATACATATACTGTGTAGAACTTAGCAACGTCAGTCCATGTTACTGCCTTTTCGCCCTTGAGAACTTCTTTACCTTCTTCGTCAACAACGGGCTTGCCTTCTGCATCAAGAACTACGTCGTCAGCAGCTGCGTCAATAGCAGCCTCAAGATAAGCAGCAATTTCGTCTGATGAAGTTGCTTCCATAAAGCCGTAAGGTGTTACGTCGATACCAACGATCTGATCAACGAGAGGAAGAACTGTTGAAAGTGTACCTTCAAGGTTTTCACCGCCGAGGAGTCCGATAAGAAGACCCATAAGCTGGTTCATTGTCTGGTCGTTGAATGCGTAAGCCATAAGGAGTTCGTGAACGAGATCCTTAAGACTCTGGCCATGGTAGCCACCAATCTTGTCAAGGAGCATCTTAATAAATTCTACTTCTTCGAGCATCGGGATGAGCTCAGGAACAACGGTGAGAATTGAACCGTCGAGCTTCTTAATTGCTCTTCTGAGCTTACGCTGTGTAAGCTTTGTGCCTTCAACGTATGTTTCGTATGCATATTCTACCTTTTCGAATGACAGGTAGTCCATAAGCATTGTTTCAACATCGTATTCGTTGAAGTATGTGAGAAGAACTACAAAGAGCTGATATCTGTTTTCACCTGTGAGAGCCTTGAGGATTGTGTCAAGGATATCACCTTCAGTGATTTTTACGCCGAATGAACCGAGAAGGGTTGTAAGCATATCGCCGCCGAGGAGAGTCTCTGAAATAATCTGTACAAGAGTATCTGCACGGTTAGCGTCTACGCCCCATACCTTGCCGTTTACGGCACCGTACTTACGGATTGTGTCAACCTTTTCGATCTTTGATGTCTTTTCAAGGATCCATCTGAAGATGCCGAGAATCTGATCTTTATCAGCAACACCGTTGTTATCCTTGTCGAGACCGAAGGTCATAGGAGTCTTATTCTTTTCGGGAACAGCCTTGAGCTTGAATGCAATATCCTTGCCGTTACCGTTTGTAGGAATGTGAGTTGCGCCGTCAAGGTCTGCACTGTTGAAGTAAACAGTTACAACTTCGTCCTTAGTTACAGCTTCAACTGTACCTGCAGGAATTGTGTATTCGTATGCATAAATCCATGCATTAGCGTTGTCAAGGAGACCCTGGAGAAGTGCTTCGAGGCCTGCGCCTGTGAGAAGTCTTGTGATAAGACCGTTGTCACCGTAGAAACCGTCAACAGCTTCAAGGCCGTTAGGAATCATAAGGCTGTTGTTGATAAGGTCAGTGATGAGAGCTGTGATGTCAAGAGCAACAAGCTTATCTTCTCTGCCTTCGATTGCAATTTCCTTAGCTGTGATGTCGTTAACCATGTCAACGAGAGTAAGGAGAGGTGCAACGAGCTGTTCAACTGCCTGAGCGAGACCGTCTGAGTAGATGAAGAATACGAGTTCGGGAATGAGGTCAACGATTGTCTGGATAGGAGCATTAACAATCATTGAGATAAGACCGTCGATGTATTCAACAACCTTAGCTGTGAATGCAGCGTTATCAAGAGCTGCAAAAGCATTCTTGTTAAGGAACTTGTCTGCGCCGATATACTTATCAACGCCGAGTACCTCGAAGAGAGGAATAATGAATCTGTCGTAGCCGTCACCACCTGTGATGTGGATACCGTCAAGAGCTACGAGGTCAGCTTCTGTAAGAAGGAATCTGAGAACAGGAGCGAAGGGAGCAAGAATCTGTGATACGAGTTCGAGAACATCTTCATAGCTGTCGATACCGAATGAATCTGTATCCTTGAGCTTGAGCTCGTACTGGTATTCATAAACGATATTGCCCTTTTCGTCTTCTGTGAAGATAGCTTTGCCTTCTGCGTCAACTGCATAGAGATTGCCTTCAGCATCCATCGGAGGAGCAACATAATCTTCTGCGGGATCTTCGGGAGCTACATACTTCTTGGGTGTCTTGAGACCTTCATAAGCTTCTGCCCATGTTTCGTATTCAGCGAAGTATGTGTTGAATGCTGCGTTAACTGCCTTGAAGTCGTCAAGTTCAACGTCTACGCCTTCGATGATTGTGGGAAGAAGACCTACGATCATTGAAACTGTTGCGTTACCGCCGAGGAGATTTACAAGGAGCTCAACGAGCTGAGTAGCAAAGCCGTACTTTGTTTCCTTAGTGCCGTCTTCGTTTTCAACTTCCTTATCCATCATAAGGTCAGCAAGGAGGTTGTGTACCATTTCTTCAAGGTTTGCACCCTGGAGCTTGATGTCACCGAGAGCACCTTCGGGAAGCATACCGAGAACTGCAGGAACAATTGCACCGATAAGTGAGTCAAAGTCAGCGGGAAGCTTTTCCATCTGAGCCTTGTCAAGACCGTTACCGTGTTCACCGTAAACAAGGTCCTCACCTGCTTCGATTTCGCCGAATGCATCATCTTCAGCTGATACACGAGCATCTTCATACTCGATTTCGTACCATGAAAGAAGGTCAACGAGAAGTCTTTCAAGAGCTTCGGGATCTTCAAATACACCGTAAAGGAGTACTGTAAGGAGATAGTTGGGATCTTCTTCAGTAAGAGTTGTCATAACATTCTTGCTGAAGTCGAACTTAAGAAGTCCGCCAATGAGGTCACGGATACCGTCTGTGAATACGATATCGTTGAGAACATTGATAAGAACTGATTCACGGTCAACTGTGTACTTAGCAACATCTGAACGTGAGTATGAACCACCGCGTCTGTCAGCGTTGATTGTTACTGTCATCTTCTGGCTGCCGGGAAGCCAAGCAGTTGATGCAAGATCAAGGAAGATGAATTCAGGATCGATAATTGATGAAAGCTTTGTGCCGTTGATTGAAAGGCCTTCAAGAAGTTCAACAATAATTTCCTTGAATGTGTAATTTGAGCTTGCTCCGCCTGAAAGGTCAAGTGAAGGATCGGGCTCTGCAAGAGCTGCAATAGCTGCTGCAGCACCTGTCTGAGTATTGTCAGACTCTTCAACTACACCGAGAACGTAAGCTGCTGCTGCACCTGCAACTGTTGCCTGATCAGCAGGATCAGTGCTGTCTGATGTTTCGCCAGCCTTATCGTTTGTGGTCTTAATAATACCTCTGAGAAGATCCTTAACGAGACCGAGAAGGTCAATCTTATAGATCTTTTCTACCATACCTGTAATTGTTGTTACAGGAACGAGGAGATTTTCAAGGAGCTGATCAATACCGTCACTTTCAACAAAGTGAGCAAGGTAGGGAATAATTGTAAGGATTGTGTTTACAGGTCTTGCACAGAGTGAATCAACAAGAGCAAAGAGTGCGTCTGTGATTGTTGTGAGCATAATCTTTGCGCCGTCATAATCGATTGTGCCGTCGTCATTATAAACAGCTGCCTTATAAGTAGCATAATCGGTAAGTGTTGCTGCATCTTCACCGCCGCCAAGGAAGTAGTTACCTTCGTTATCGTTAGCTGTTGTAATATCATCTGACCAGCTGCCGTCTGCATTCTTGTTTGCACGGAGTGCGGGAATGCCGAGAGCGTTGATGAGAGGAAGTACAAAGCCTTCGTAACCTGCTGCACCCTTAATTGAAATCTTTTCAAAGATTGTGAGATCGCCTTCGCAGAAGAGAGCTGCGAAAATGGGAGCGAGAGGCTTAATGCAGTTCCAGAGCATTGTAACGAAGTCGTCACGAGTCTTAAGACCCCATTCAGCTGAAATCTTAACAGCAGTCTTCTGCTTGTCAGTATTTACCATTTCAGCCTTAACAAGATGCTTAACTTCTTCGTTTACATCTTCTGTTTCAAGAATGTCAGGAGTTTCAATCCATTCAGTCTTGCCGGCTTCTTCGAGCCAGAGTTCTTTATTTTCAAGCTCGCCTGCTGCGTTCTCAACTGAATATGTGTACTTATATTCAGTAACCTTAATTGCGTTACCGTTTTCGTCTATGTCGTCAACCTTACGTTCAACCTGCTTCTGAACCATGTCAGCTTCAACAGTCTTGCCGTCGATTGTTGTAAGACCCTGTTCAGCTGCATAAAGAGTTTCAACTACTTCACCGTCTTCATTCTTTACTACATACTGATACTTGGAGTTAAAAGGAGAAGAAATCCCCGCCACCGAACACCAGTATGGCGATTGGGTAGTGGTGAAAGAAGCCACACCGGAGGAATGGGGCATTCAAGAAATGAAATGTTCCCTTTGCGGCAAGGCTTTGTCAAGATCCTATGCGTTTTGCGCCGACAATGGCGATGCCGAGGCCATCGCCCGGTTGCTCATTGAATACATCAACGATTACCGGGCAGAAGAAGGTGTCGGCGCAGCGACAACGATGGAACAGTGTACGGTATACGCCAAGCTGCGCAGTGAGCAAATGGCCGCCAAGGGCGTTGCGGAGCACAACATCCCCGATGCACGGGCAGCCGCCACGCAGCTTCAGTACGGAACCTATGTTGATCCTGCTGAGTACGGTCTCCCCGGCGATCCCTATTACCACGTCAACGCCTCGGAGGCTGTGGGAATGGACGGAGGGACGACAGTGGAAAGTGTTGCGGCAAAATTTGCCGAAGGCTTCCACAACAGCGCACCCCACTGGAGCTATGTGGGTTCTGACCCCTATATCGCCGTGGGCATGACCATGAACAGCGACGGTCTTTGGTTCTGCTGTATTATCACATCCGAGGAAAATCTCGATGCAT
>JAFOXT010000469.1 GCA_017425745.1 Clostridia bacterium
ATACAGCAGAGTTTGATGTTGAAAACTTCGGCACACTCGTTCTTCCTCCCTGCGATGAGCTTCAGATGGCTTATCTTTTCCTCGGAAAAGTTGAAAAGGGCGAATTTAAGCTTACACTTACAGGTAAGGGCACCGGTGCTGCAGAATTTGACTTTTTCTGCATTACCGAGGAATGTGACAAGGAAAAGATTACAGTTAAAGATGAGCCCGTTAATTTTGTACCTTATTTTGAAAACAAAAAATGTGAAAAGGGCTACCTTACTTCGCTTTCTTATGAGGATATTAAAGACAGCTATTACCTCAGAGTATTTGACGATAACACCCGTTTCCGTGAAATTGAAACAGGTGCACTTGAGGACTGTATGACTGCAAGGCTTTCAAATGCAGACGAAACCTTTGACGATGTTACCGAAAGCTTTACCGGTGCATTCAACAGAAAGCACAGTGACAACGGCTATTTCCATAACGCAATAAGCCACACGATTTTTGTTCCTGCAGGCGAAAAAGCAGTTCAGTATGCCGTTGTTTCTTCAGAGAAAACCGATTATATAACTGAAGAAGAATATGAAAAAATTTACTGTGAAGCAAAAAAATCTGCAATTGATTTCAAGGTAAACTCCGATGGCGAAAAGTATAAGCTCAGCAATCAGATTCTTGCTGCCACAGTTATGACCAATGTTGTTTACCCCATTTATAAGCACGGCGATTACATTATTCACCATACACCCGGCAAGCGTTGGGACTGTCTTTATACCTGGGACTCAGGCTTTATCGGTCTTGGTATGAACGAAATTGCACCAAAGTATGCTGACTATATAATTGATACATATCTCAGCCACGAGGATAACCCCGACTATGCTTTCCTTCATCACGGCTCACCTGTTCCTGTGCAGATTTATCAGCTTTTTGAAATGATGCAAAAGCGCAACGACAAAGCTGAGCTTCTTGAGCTTTATCCCAGAGCAAGACTTTACTATCTTTTCCTCAGAGGTAAAATCAGAAATTCAACAACAGCTAAATTCAAAAGCGGACTTCTCACAACCTATGATTATTTCTATTCATCAAGCGGTATGGACGACTACCCTGCTCAGATGGCTATGAAAAGAGATGAGCTTCGTGACAAGGCTGCTCCCGTAATCACTACGGCTCAGGTTATACGCTTCGGAAAAATTCTTTCCATTTTCGCACACAAGCTCGGTAAGAGTGCTGATGAAAGCGAATATAAGGATGACATCAAAACACTTACCGATGCCCTCAACAAGTATTCATGGGACAACGAAAGCGGCTATTACAGCTATGTTCTTCACGATGAAAATTACGAGCCTACTGTTCAGTATAAAACAGAAGACGGTGAAAACCTCAACAAGGGTCTCGACGGCATTTATCCCATTATTGCAGGTGTATGCAACGAAGAACAAAGCGAAAAAATTATTGCTCACCTTACCGACGAAAAGGAAATGCACTCACCCTACGGCATTTCAGCCGTTGATATGACCGCAAGCTACTATATGGTAAACGGATACTGGAACGGCAACATCTGGTTCCCCCATCAGTGGTTCATTTTCAAGAGTATGCTTGATATGGGCAGAGGCGAAATTGCAAGAGATATTGCTCATATGGCTCTCAACATCTGGAAAAGAGAGGTTGACAGCAGCTACTACACCTTTGAAATGGTGAATACAGTAACCGGCTGTGGTGGTTGGTTCCACAATTTCGGCGGACTTTCAACTCCCATCAATATGTGGTTCAAGGCTTACTACTGTCCCGGAACCGTAAATGTAGGCTTCGATACCTTTATTGAAAAATATCAGTTCAACGAAGATTACACTGAAGCTGAAATTGTTTTTACATACTACGGCGACAAAGAAAAATTTACTCTTCTTTCAGTAATGAACGAAAAAGAGAATTATACTGCAACCCTTGACGGAAAGGAAATCAGCATTTTCTCAGACAAGGGTCAGATTGAAATTGAACTTCAGAGCAAATACAAGGCAACCCACACTATAATTATAAGGAGAAAATAAAAATGTACGAAGGTATTAAACCATTGAAGCTGAATGTAATTTCAGACATTCACTTTTATGCAAGAGAAATGGGCTGTGAGGGTAAGGCTTTTGACAAAGCTAATGCCTCCGCCTCAAATGAGCTTTACTACAGCAAGGAAATTCTCACCTCACTTATGGATCAGCTTGCTGAGGATGAGTGCGAAATTGTGCTTGTAAGCGGTGACACAACCTGCCATGCAGAAAGAAAATCTCACGAGGGTGTAACTGCACTTCTCAGAGGTCTTAAGGAAAGAGGCAAGAAGGTTTTTGTAATTACTGCAACTCACGATTTTACCGGTGACGGATACACTCACCTTTATGACGGCGATGAAAGAAAAAATGTACCCGAAGGTGTAAAACGTGAAGAGCTTTATGAATTCTACCGCGAATTCGGACCTGACCAGGCTATTGCTTACCACGAGGACAGTATGTCCTTTGTTGTTCAGCTTTGCGACGGCTACCGCCTTTTCGCCCTCAACGACGACAGAAACCACAAGGGCGCAAGCGGTTTTTCAGATGAATGCTTCAAGTGGATTGAAGAACAGATTGAAGACGCAAAGAAAAATAATCAGTTCATTATTCCTATGACTCACCATCCTATGCTCTCCCCTTCTCCCTTCTATACCATCATCGGCAAGAGTAATATTATGGGTGAAGCTGAAAAGCGCATTGACGAATTCACAGAGCTTGGTGTGAACTATATGTTTACCGGTCACACTCATATGCAGGATATTTCCTACAAGTACACAGACAACAGCAAAATCTTTTACGATATTACAACTGCAGGCTCTGTAGGTTATCCCGCGACCTTCCGTCAGGTTACCTTTGACCCTGCAAAGGGACAGATTCACGTTGACTCAGTTGACGTTAAGGCTGAAATTAACGGAAGACCCGTAAAGGAACACCTTGAAGATAAATTCTTCGGTATGATACGCCGTGTAATTCAGAAGGCCGGAACAGATATTCCTGAGTTTGCAAGAATGGCAACTGCATTCAGCGTTAAGGAAGAGCTTATCTACAAAATAGGTTGGATTATCAAGCCCTTTGCAAAGCTTTTAGGCTCACTTACAATCGGTAAGCTTGCACCTCTTTGCAAAAAAGAATCAGGACTTAAAAAGAGCGATTGGGCAGCAATAAAGAATGAAAATGTAGTCAATTTCATCGTTTCTCTTGTTGCTAATCTTTACGGCGGTGACAGTCCGTATACGCCTGAAACACCCCATTATAAAATCACTATGGGCATACTCGCAATTATCGACAGTATTCTTGCTGTATTCGGCATCAAAATCGGCAAGCTTCTCAAGGGCGCTGAATCAGTGCAAAGCCTTGTTGAGCCCCTACTTTACAATAACGGCATCTGTGACGAAAAGGCAACCCTTAATCTTTTTGATAATCTTCCGTCAAAAGAGCAGACCAAGCCGAATTTTATCAAGAGTAAAAAAGGCCTCGGTGTTATCATCGGTCTTGCTGTAGGCGTAATCGCTTTGCTTCCCCTTATTCTTCTCTGGCTCATTATCGGGTTTATTATTAACTGGATTAAATATCACGATAAATTCTGAGGTGAAGTATGGAAGAAATTAAAATCGGCAGATACCGTCATTTCAAGGGAAACGAGTATGAAGTGATAGGCACTGCAAAGCACAGCGAAACTCTTGAGGAATATGTAGTTTATAAGGCTCTTTACGGTGAGGGCGGTCTTTGGGTAAGACCTGCAGAAATGTGGAACGAAACAGTTGAGAGAGACGGAAAAACCTTTAAGAGATTTGAGTATATTGGATAAAACCACAAAAGCAACCGTATTTTTATGACGGTTGCTTTTTAATTGACAATTTTCGACATTTATAGTATACTTTCGGTGATATAGTTGATTGGCGATGAAGGCGGTTAGCCACTCTCCTTTTTGAAAGGAGGTGTGTGTAATGCCTGTTACTTTAACATTTCATGTAGGTAGATTTACTTTTACATTACATATTAAGGTAAAAAGCAACAACCGCCACTCGGCCAAGTGACGGTTGTTACATAATCAAATAAACTAATCGTCGGGCTAACCGCTTTAATCGGTTACCTTTCAACTATATTATATACCACTTGACTTTATGTGTCAAGTGGTATTTTTATAGCATAAGGTTAATCACATTGCTTCAATATCCCATTTGATCACATTGTCAATGGGATTTTTGCTTTCCTTGATGTATGTTGAAGCGGCTGATTCGGTGATAATATAAACGCTTCCGTCCTTGTAAACAGTGATTTCTTCAAGGAAGGTAGGCACTCTGTAATAGCCGGTTTTGTCAAGCATTTCGCAATAGTAAAGAGGCACATCAATACCGTTAACCTTGATAATTTCATCAGCTTCGCCCTTGGTTACATCTTTATACTTGTACACTCTTGAGTTTGTTATTGCAGTTGATGAAGCAGTGAAAACAAAGCTGCCGTCAGCAAGTCTTGTCATACCCTGAATTTTAAAGGGTGTTGTTACTGCAAAGTCAGGTGTAAGATTGCCGTCCTCATCAATTCTGTCAGCCTTTATGCCGTAAGCTCCGTTTTCATCAAGCACAAATGCGTTACAGCGTGAGAAGAATTTTTCACCAAGCTTTGAAGTATATATGTTTGTAGCGCCCTTGATATCATCAACGTTTATATCAGTAAACTCACCGATATAAAGCACACCGTCACAAACATTTACATAAGAGCAGGTTGTATCAGTGTAAAGCTCCTTTTTAATATCAACATATCCGTCATCCTCTGCGCTGAGAATTTCTTCAAGTGAAAGCACATGAGTTACGCTTGTTGTTGCAACATAAACGTTGTCCTTGAAAGCTGCTATACCGCCGAAATGACCCGTAGCCTTTTTTCCGCCGAGAGTTGTACAGCCTACCGACTTCACAAAGTTACCCTCACCATCAACAACAATAACTCTTGATGGCTGAGCCTTTTCCTTATAGTAGCCTGAGATAAGGAAAATATCATTTTCTTCATTGTAGAAAAGTCCCTGAGGAATAAAGCCTTCATAGAGTCCGGGAATAACAAAGCCTTCTTCGCTGTGTTTATTGAACTGAGAAAGCTGAAGGTCAACAGGAAGCTTTCCGCTTACAACCTCAGTCTGAGTGAGCTTTGTTGAGGTTTCAGTACCTACGGTAAGAGTGGGTGCACCGTAAATGCTGAGTGCAAAAATAATTGTGGTTATAAAAGTAAAAATCTTGCTTAACATAGTATTCTCCTTTGACTTATTATTTACCTATATTTTACAACCGATTTTGCAAAATTAAGTTAATAATCTTTAAATTACAGCAAACGCCCTGCCAAAAATAGGCAAGGCGTTTTGTACATTTTAACTATTACTGAAGCTGTGAAAGACTTTCATCAATCATCTTGATTTTTTCTGTAAGCTTTTCTGCATCAGCCTTCTGTCCGTCAATTACATTCTGAGGAGCCTTTGCAAGGAAGCCGGGATTAGAGAGCTTGCCGTTAATCTGCTGGAGTTTCTTTTCAGCCGCTTCTCTGTCTTTAAGAAGACGCTTTCTTTCAGCCTCAAAGTCAACAAGGTCACCCATAGGAATATAAATCTTTGCGTCAGCTGTAACAATGCTTACACTGCCGTCAAGAGTGAAGCTGTCACCTACTGTTACGTCTGATGCTGAAGCAAGCTTCTGCATAAATACAACTGCAGTTTCAAAGATATCCTTCTTTTCAGTTGCAACGTAAACGTGAGCCTTTCTTGAGGGAGGTACGTTCATTTCGCTTCTGCGGTTACGGATAGCCTTGATAGCTTCCATAATGATTTCCATCTTAGCTTCATCGTCTGCGAAGTTGAGCTCTTCGTTATATGTGGGCCAAGCAGACTTCATAATTGTTTCACCGTCGTGAGGAAGTGTCTGCCAGATTTCTTCAGTAATGAAGGGCATAAAGGGATGAAGAAGCTTAAGTGTTTCGCTCATAATATAAACGAGAACAGCCTTAACCTGTGTAGCCTTTTCGCCACCCTGCTGAAGTCTGATTTTTGCAAGCTCGATGTACCAGTCACAGAAGATATCCCAGATAAAATCGTAAAGCTTCTGAACAGCAATACCAAGCTCAAACTTATCAAGGTTATCGGTTACTTCCTTTGTAAGTGAGTTGAAGAGTGAAACAATCCACTTGTCTTCGAGAGCGAGCTCTTCGGGAAGATGAGGTGCAGGTTCGTTTTCATCAAGGTTCATAAGAATGAATCTTGCAGCGTTCCAGATCTTGTTAGCAAAGTTACGGCTTGCTTCAACCTTCTTGTCGCTGTAACGCATATCGTTACCGGGGCTGTTACCTGTTGCAAGAGTAAATCTGAGAGCGTCAGCACCGTACTTGTCGATTACAAGAAGAGGATCAATACCGTTACCGAGTGACTTTGACATCTTTCTTCCAAGCTCGTCACGAACGATACCGTGAATGAAAACTGTATCAAAGGGAACTTCGCCCATCTGTTCGCAAGCTGAGAAAATCATTCTTGCAACCCAGAAGAAGATAATATCGTAACCTGTTACGAGAGTGCTTGTGGGGTAATAGTGAGCGAGTTCAGGTGTCTTTTCGGGCCAACCGAGAGTTGAGAAGGGCCAGAGAGCTGATGAGAACCAAGTATCAAGTGTATCAGGATCCTGCTCAATTTTTGAGCTGCCGCACTTGCAGCAAGCTGTGGGTTCTTCTCTTGAAACTGTGATTTCACCGCATTCAGCACAGTACCAGGCGGGAATTCTGTGACCCCACCAGAGCTGACGAGAAATACACCAGTCACGGATGTTTTCCATCCAGTTGAAGTAGATTTTATCAAAACGTTCGGGAATGAACTTTGTTTCACCGTCACGAACAGCCTTGATAGCAGGCTTTGCAAGAGGCTCCATCTTAACGAACCACTGCTTTGAAACTCTGGGTTCAACTGCAGTGTGACAACGATAGCAAGTACCAACCTCGTGCTTTGTGGGCTCAATCTTAACAAGAGCACCTGCTTCTGTGAAGTCAGCAACAATAGCCTTTCTGCAAGTCATAAGATCCATACCTGCATACTTGCCTGCTTTTTCGTTCATAAAGCCGTCGTCGGTCATTACGTTGAGAATGGGAAGGTTTGCACGAAGACCAACCTCGAAGTCGTTGGGGTCGTGAGCCGGTGTAATTTTAACCGCACCTGTACCCTTATCCATCTTTGCGTAAGTATCAGCAACGATGGGAATTTCTCTGCCGATTACGGGAATAATAACAGTCTTACCAACAAGACCCTGATATCTTTCGTCGTCGGGATGAACAGCGATAGCAGTATCACCGGGAATTGTTTCGGGACGGGTTGTAGCAACAATGATTTCACCTGTGCCGTCTGCAAAGGGATATCTGAAGTGCCAGAAGTTGCCGTCTTTTTCTTCATATTCAACCTCAGCGTCTGAGATTGATGTCTTACAGTGAGTACACCAGTTGATGATTCTTTCACCGCGGTAGATAAGACCTTTTTCGTAAAGGTTGCAGAAAACCTCACGAACAGCCTTGTTGCAGCCTTCGTCAAGAGTAAAGCGTTCTCTGTCCCAGTCGCATGATGAACCGAGCTTCTTAAGCTGTTCAATAATTCTGCCGCCGTACTGAGCTTTCCATTCCCAAGCTCTTTCAAGGAACTTTTCTCTGCCGAGATCTTCCTTTGAAATGCCTTCTGCCTTCATAGCTTCAACAATCTTAGCTTCTGTAGCAATTGAAGCGTGGTCTGTACCGGGAAGCCAGAGTGTGTCAAAGCCCTGCATTCTTCTGAAACGGATAAGAATATCCTGAAGAGTATTGTCAAGGGCGTGACCCATATGAAGCTGACCTGTGATGTTTGGTGGGGGTATTACAATTGTGTAAGGTTTCTTTTCGCTGTCGCATTCAGCGTGGAAATACTTTCCGTCAAGCCATGACTTGTAAATACGGTCTTCA
>JAFOXT010000470.1 GCA_017425745.1 Clostridia bacterium
ACAACTACTATTTAATGAATTATACATACGACTATGACCTGGACACTCTTCTCGAAAGTAAGACAGGTAACTCAACGACAGTAGGAATGCTTCTTTATTCAATTGCTGACGTTTTCCTTCAGCTTAACCCCGAAGCTAAAGAGGTTATTGCTGATCTTGGTCTTCACGTTGATTTTGACGAAAGGGCAGTTTCAAAAACCATTAAGAAAATTGTAGGCGCATTCCAGAATTTCGGCTGTACCACCTTCAATGCAACAACTCCTTCGGGTGATGCAATCTTCGGCAGAAATTACGACTATATGGATTCACCTGCTATGACTGTCTGGACAAATCCCGAAGACGGCTACGCAAGCGTTTCAACTGTTTCCCTTTATTTCCTCGGCTACGGCGGAGAATTCCTTCCCGAAGATCTCCTCACTTCACTTCTTACTCTTGTTGCACCGTATATTCCCGTTGACGGTATGAACGAAAAGGGTCTTTCAATCGGTGTTCTTGAGCTTGAAACTCCCGAGACCTTCCAGAAGACTGAAAAGAAGGATATAACAACTACAGCTATGATTCGTACCGTGCTTGACCACGCAGCGACAGTTGAAGAAGCCGTTGAAATTTTCAACAGCTACGATATGCACGACCTTCTCGGTGTAGACTGTACTTATCACTATCAGGTTGCTGACGCAAAGGGCGACACAGCAATTATTGAGTACGTAAACGGCGAAACAACCGTTCTCAGACCAGACGAAACAGGCTCTCTCGTTGCAACAAACTTCTGGCTTTCAGAAGGCGTTGAGGATCCTCACGGCGGCGGTCGCGACAGATATGAAACCGCAACCGGAATGCTCGCTGAAAAGAATTACGTTTTAACCGAAATCGAGGCTATGGATATTCTTGAAGCAACACATATGGTAAACGAAGATCTTCACGGCTTCACATGCTCAACAATCTGGAGTGTGGTGTTCAACAACACAGACAGAACACTTGACGTTTGTGCTATGCATAACTATGATAATGTATATCGCTTCTCAGTTGACGAGCCGATGAAAATAAAATAAAAATTCAGCAGTGAATCACCGGTGTATAACCCTTTGTGATTCACTGTTAATTTTTGGTGCATTTATGCGTGGAAATAACCCCCTGGTTCTACCAGGGGTGAAAGACGGCTTGATAGTATAATTCATCCATTATAAAAAACAGCACCCTGCTTAAGCAGAGTGCTGTAATTTTTTGTGATTATCAGATAGCCTTACCGCCGAGAGCTCTGAGCTTTTCGTTAACGTCACGCTGGTCAACCCATACAACAACTTCCATAATAGCAAGTGCTGTAAGAATGTGCCAGATTGAATGGCCGTGAATGTTACCGAGAATGAATGTGTTGATTTCATTGTCGCCCCAGAGTGAGGTGATGATGAATGCAACAAGGAAGGTAAGAATGATGAGGATGAAGAGAAGCTTCTCTGTTGATGTCATCTTCTTGAAGTTTGCTACGAGCAGGTAAAGAATGGGAAGCGCTGTAAGGAAGCAGCCGAATTCCGCCAGTGAAAGACCGCCGGTCTTGCCGTCCATGGGAGCTCCGCCGCCACCGATGTAGAGTGGTCTGTCGTGAAGCACGAATACTTCATATGTAAGAACACCGATAACAATGAGCATAATTGCCGTAACGCCTATCAGGAAAATGTTGCGCTTTTTCTTTTCGTCAGCCTTCTGATAGAATTCGAAAGCAAAGCAGCAAACGCCTGACCATGCAACAAGCTCTGTGAATGACATATCAACATAGCTTGCAAGAAGCTTTGTTGTAAGTACACCCGGCTGGAATTCACCGTAGTTAGCTGTGTGCATACCTACTGAAGTTACTGACATAATCATGTACAGCATAATGAAAACATACCAATACCACTTTTTGTTCTTTTTGATGAGAAGAGTAGCAATGGCGATGAATGCTGCCAGAGTATAAACCCAGTTGGTCTGAACTGCAGCGTACTGAGCGCAATACTCGGCAAGGGTTGTGCCGCCTTCAAGAACGATGTCTTTAAAGGAAGGCCAATCAATGAAATTGAGTTGCATAAAAATTCCTCCTTTATTTTTCTTCATAATAGCACTTTTGTTTTTTATTTGCAATAATTTTGTCAAATTTTATCTGACACGTTTATCGGAATAAGCTTCAAAAATGCATCTTAATTATACTAAATAATATGTGAGAGCTCTGTGAGCGCAAAGCGCTTATACAAAATCACCAAAAAGCTTTGTTAATATTTTTGTGCCTTTTCGCATTGCTTTTTAGGTAATAAACGGATATAATAGTAAATTGAGCAGATATCGTAAACTATGATACTGCACTAAGAAAAAAGAAAGGAGCTTTGACATGGCAGAAAAGAAACAAAAGCTGAATGTCAAAAAGACCATTTTAACCGGTTTCGGTTTTTTGGCCACTTCAATTGCGTGGGCGATTTATGACCCCTACATCACAAAAATTCTCAACAAAATTCTTTCCGAAAGCGATCTTGTAACAAGCCTCAGCGCTAAGCTTGCAAGTGCTATTCCCTGGATTGGTGAATTTGCTGAAGCTCAGGGCCAGAGCACAATTTCCGCTTCAGGCGGTTTTTCACTGGTACCTCTTTTCATCGGTATCATCATGACCTTCGATAACATCTTCGGTGTTATCTTCCAGCCCACCTTCGGTAAGCTTTCAGATAACTGTCACTCAAAGCTCGGTAAGCGCCGTCCCTTTATCGTAGGCTGTGCTCCCATTTCAGCACTCCTCTTTGCGCTTATCCCCATTGTGGCTCTTAACACAAGCGGTGCTGCTCAGCTTCCCGCAACAATGATTACAGTTATTCTTTTTGTATTCTCAATGTCACTCTGGAGAGCTCCCGTTGTTGCTCTTATGCCCGACCTTACTCCTCCCGAGCTTCGTTCAGAGGGTAACGCCGTTATCAACCTTATGGGCGGTATCGGTTCAGCTGTAGGTATGGTTGCAGGTACAATCGGTATTGCACTCTGCACACTTTTTGCAGGCTACAGCAAGGCTGAAATCAAGGCTGACGAAACAGTATCATTCCCCTATGTATTCATCGTAGGTTCACTTGTTATGATTATTGGTATGCTCGTACTCCTCTTCTTTGTTAAGGAAGAAGACACAAGCATCCAGATTAAGGGCGACAAGAATCAGTATGCAGACCAGAAGGCTCTCAAAAAGGCTC
>JAFOXT010000471.1 GCA_017425745.1 Clostridia bacterium
ATACTTATTTCCTCTTTACGATGGATATTGACCCAACATTCTATACAGAAGAGCCACTTAAATTTTTCATCGGATATGTACTTTTTTCAGCCATACTCTCAACAGCTCTGATGAGAAACAAGGACATTGTGTTCAGAAACAGACTGAAGCTTTCAGAGATTCTTGTATTTATGCTCATTCTTCTTGTAACGCTTATTAACTATGCAATTCAGCAAATGGGAATTGCTTCTCTCTCAGGATTTGTTATCACCGCCTCAGAATGGATTATACTGCTCCTTGCATTTATGGCAGGTGTTGTATTCATTTTCCACGGTGCTAAGGAAAACAGACTTTTCTTTACAAATATCGGCTTTATAGCAGACGGCGGTCTTGCTTACTATCTTCTTATAACAAGTGATGCCAGTCTTTTAGTAAACGGTCTTGCACTTCTCACTCTCGGAGGTATTCTTCTTTCAATCAATCTCTTGATCAGCAGAAGAAAAAAGGAGGCTGAACTAAAATGAAGAAAAACAAGCTATTTATAATTCTCGCTTTTATCTGCATTTTTCAGCTTGCTGTTCCCCTTTCAATAATGGGACTCAGAGAAATTGCAGAGGATTCGGGACTTCAGGGCAAGCTGAAGCTTGAAGCAGCATGGTATTACGAAGAAAAAGATATTCTTGATTTAACCTTTGACAAAGAGCTCTGGAGTAATATATATTCCTCAAACGGTTACGCTCCTGTTTACCTTAATGAAAACGGCTATATTGTAAGCTCAGGCAACACAAAGCTTAAGCCGTCAGGCCCGTATCTCAGCCGTGATAAGGTTAATTCCAGGTATGATGAATTTGAAAAGGAACGCCTTAAGCTTCTGGTAAGTGAAAAAGAGCTTCACGACATACTGTTTAAAGTAATATGCGACAAGCCTTACAGAGAAATAGAAATGTATGTTACCGTTTCAATTTTTGACGGCGAACCAATTTTAAAAGAATTCTGGGTTGACGGTACAAAGCTTGTTGAATTTATATACTGATTGAAATTTACCTCACCCTTTCGGGTGGGGTTTTCATATTAAGATATATATTAACAGTTGACATCTTTTCCTTGTTAAAGTATAATTATAATGTATAACTATAAGGAGGAGAAAATTATGGTTCTTAACATTATACCCAAGCCGAACAAAATTGAACTTCTTCCCGGTGAAGTCTGGCTTGAAGGTCTTGAAAGAGAGTATGAACAGAACGATTTTTATCCCGACGAATATTACCGCATTGAAATCAAAGACGGTAAAATTCTTATTGCCTCCAAAGGCGAACAGGGTAAATTCTATGCTGAACAGACTCTTAAACAGATGGCTGTTATGGGCAAGGTTCCGAACTGCATTATAACTGACCTTCCCGAATTTCCCTACCGCGGATTTATGATTGACTCTGCAAGACATATGCAGACTATCGACGAAATCAAGAAGTACATTGAAGCTGCTGCACTTTTCAAATTCAATGTTTTCCACTGGCATCTCTGTGACGACCAGGGCTGGAGAATTGAAAGTGAGAAGTATCCTCTTCTTAACGAAAAAGGCTC
>JAFOXT010000472.1 GCA_017425745.1 Clostridia bacterium
AAAATTGCCGTAACAACCAACGGAATTCTGCTGTCTTCCTATGCCGAAAAGCTTAAAAAAGCAGGGGTAACTGCTGTAAATATCAGCCTTGATACAACAGATGAAGCACAGTTTAAAGAGATAACGGGCTATGACGGGCTGAAAAAGGTTTTTGAAGGCATTGATGAATGCGAAAGAGTTGGTCTTTCGCCTATAAGACTCAATGCAGTGCTTATTAAGGGCAGAAATGACAGCTCTGCTGAAAGTCTGATTAGTATTGCCCGTGAGCGTGAAATCGACGTGCGCTTTATTGAGCTTATGCCTTTTTCTGATGAGGGAGAAAATCCTGACAATATAATCAGAGGTGAGGATATACTAAAGCAGTTCAATTATCTTGAGCCAGTTATAAGCGAGGGCGCAAGTGATTTTGAAAAAAGCGTTGCCAGCTATTACACAGCCCCCGGTTTTAAAGGGAAGATAGGCTTCATTACACCTGTCAGTCATAATTTCTGTAGTGAATGTAACAGAATAAGACTTCTTTCAGACGGTAAAATCAAGCCTTGCCTTGGTAATAACGAGGTTTTTGACATTATGAAATATATCGATGATGAGGAAAGGCTCAGAGAAGAGATAGGAAAAATTATTCTGTCCAAGCCTGCAAAACACAGCTTCAGCTGTGGGTACGGTAATCATCACGGACTTAATCTTATTGGAGGATAAAAATATGAAGGGTAAAGTACTTTCAATCAACATCAGTGAAAAAAAGGGGACACCTAAAACAAAAATCAATCCGGGTGTGCTTATTGAGGACTTCGGCTTTGAGGGTGACGCACATGCAGGTAAATGGCACCGTCAGGTAAGTCTTCTTGCTAAAGAGAGCATTGAAAAATCAAAAGGTCTTCCCACTGACGGCTTGTGCCACGGCGTTTTTGCAGAGAACATTACAACCGAAGGCATAGAGCTTTATACAATTCCTGTTGGAACTAAACTCAGGGTTGGTGAGTGTATAATTGAAATCAGCCAGATTGGAAAGGAATGTCATGACGGCTGTGCCATTCAGAAGCTTGTAGGTAAATGCGTAATGCCGAGAGAAGGCGTTTTCGCAAAGGTAATCAAAGGCGGTAAGGTTTTTGAAGGCGACGAAATAGAAATTGCTGAAGATTAAATAACTTTCAAACCGGTACTTTTCAGTGCCGGTTTAGTTTTATGATTCTTGTATTTGACAATTTTTATTGGATATGGTAAAATCATTAAAAATTATTAAGACGAGGGGTTGTTCAATTTGAAAACAATCAAAAAAGTTGTTGCGTTCTGTCTTGCACTTATGCTTTTTGCAGGCAGTTTTTCTGCAGTAGCTGTTGAAAATGAAAAGGTTTATCACGATTACGGTACTTATGTGCTTTTAGGCGACAGTGTCGCAAGCGGCTACAGAGATTTCAATTACAGGGATACTGAATTCAAATTTGCACCTGACTCATATTCAGACTTTGTTTCAAAGGATCTCGGTGTTGAACTGATACCTATGGCTTGTCCCGGCTTCAGAACTGTTGAAATGCGTCATATTTTTGAGGATGATTATGTTGTAGAAGACGATTATCTCTTCTATGGCCCTGCTTCATCAGCTGATGAGCTTGAAGCAAAAATTCCTGAAATCCGTAAGGCTGTTTCAGAAGCAGGTCTTATCACTCTTGGTATAGGTGGTAACGATTGGGGCAAATATCTTGTTTGGGTCGTAACTGACATTATGGAAAAGCGTAAGCTTGCTGAAGATTATGTCTTAAAGCTCAGAGATTTCCTTAAAAATGCTTCATTGGAAGATGATGTAATTGACAAAATGGTCGAGCTTGCTGATATTATGAATGCTCTTCCCGAGCTCGTTGAGGTTGTGCCTGAAGCGGTTGTATACAGCTTTTCAACATATCTTAAAAACTGGGATTATATGATTCAGGATATATATGACCTTAATCCTGATGTTACTCTTCTTGTAATCGGTATGTATGATACAAGCGCAAGACTCGAAGAGGACCTTGCGGAGAGTAAAACTGCTTATATCAAGCACGGTATATCTAAAGCTATTATTTCAGCTGCAAATAAGCCGATGATTGAAGGTGCTGAAAAGTTTGGATACATCTATGTTGACACAAACGGCGCACTTTTTGAAACAAACCATCCTACGGTTGAAGGACACAGATATATTGCCGACAGAATTCTCGAGGCTCTTCCTGATGCAAGATTCGATTTTGATGATGTACCTATGAGAGCAACTTATTATAAGGCTGCTGAATATATGTGCATCAACGGTATTATGAAGGGCATAACTGAAACAAACTTTGGCCCGGATGAACCGCTCACAAAAGACGTTCTGACTTCGGCTCTTTCAAAAATCAACGGCAAGGACGAAACATCTGAAAGCACCGATGCAGTTTCTAAATTTGATTTTGCATTGTCATTACTTAAATCAGCTGATAAAACCGATGTAATAAGATTCCTCAGATTGCTTGTTTTCTGCGTTGAGATCGTTTTCTCAGGAAACGGAAATATTACAAGAGCAGAAGCTGCTCAGCTGTTATATGAATATGCAAAAGGTCTTGCATAAGCTGCTGACTCTTACTGAATAGCTTGTGTGATACAAGCAGAGCAAATATGTTAATGATAAAACCGTACAGTTTTCCTGTACGGTTTTGATTTTATACTCCGCTACATCATATACAACTTGACATAATTATGCAGCAGTAATATAATTGCTTTAAAGGAGTGATATTTAATGAATGTTAAGAAAATTATAACAGTTCTTCTTACGGTGATTATGCTTTTATCAACGCTTCCGACAGGTGCTTTTGCAGAGGATGAGTGCAAACATCTGAAAGGCTTTAAAAAGGTAGCTCGTGTTGAACCAACATGCGTTGATGATGGCAACATAGAATATAAAGAATGTAAATACTCTTGCGGTTATTTAATCGATACCGAGGGAAATCAGATTACACTTGAGGAAACTATTATTCCCGCAACGGGTAAGCACACACCCGATGAAAATAATATATGTACATTTTGCGGTTTAACTGTTGCCCACCAGCATAAGGGTGGCACTGCAACCTGCATTTCAAAGGCTCAGTGCGATGAATGCGGTGAAGCTTACGGAGATACAGATAAGAATAATCATCAGAGTGACGAAACTGTTATTCTTGGTACAAAAGTATCAACATGTATAACACCGGGTTACACAGGTGACACATACTTTAAATGCTGTAATGAGCTGAAAGCATTGGGTGAGGTAATACCTGAAAAAGAGCATAAAGAAAGCTTTTATACAGAGAACGAAAAAGCACCTACCTGCGGTCAGAACGGCTCATATGACAAGGTTATATACTGCACCGAATGTGAAACTGTGCTCAGAAGAGAAACTATTGTTGTGCCTATGACGGGTGAA
>JAFOXT010000473.1 GCA_017425745.1 Clostridia bacterium
AAATTTAGGCAAAGTAAACTTTAAAATCTTAGAAAATGAAAAATAAGGAGATAATAGATGATTGAAAAATTACAGAACATATTCAATGATATTACCGGTCGAACAGACATTGTAATTAATCCAAAAACCAAACTCAGCAACAAGGAATACAATTTTTCATCCTTCGCTTTGATTCAGCTGATATGCGCAATTGAGGATGAATTCGATATTGAAATTCCTAATTCAGCAATCAGAAAATTTAAAACCGTTAAAGATGTTTTATCTTTTATTGAATCTGAAAAAAAATAAAATTAAAAGGCAGTCGGTGACGACTGCCTTGCTTTTTTATATTCCTTACACCTTTTCCTTTTTCTCAGGTATCACAAAAATAAACACCAGTGAGCTGAGAAGAAGCATGAAGGGATAAAAGAGATTCTTTATAATGTCAAATGCTGAAATTGTGTAGCCAAGGGTTGTAACAGTTGAAACTGCAACAAGAATCTGTGCACCGTAAGGAAGGAAGCCCTGGAAAATACATGAGAATGTATCAAGAATTGACGCAACCTTCTTTTTGTTTATGCCGTAATCCTTTGCCATTTCGCTTGCGATGGGGTTAGCCATAACAATTGCAACAGTGTTGTTTGCTGTAGCAATATCCATAAGACCAACAAGAAGTCCTATACCAAGCTGACCGCCTTTTCTGCCCTTGAAAACCTTTCTGATGCCGTTAAGTAATGCATCAAAACCACCATTGAATCTGATAAGTGCACAAAGAGCAGCAACAAGAATTGCAACCATCGATGTTTCAAACATACCTGCTGCACCTGATCCCATACCTGAAAGAAGACTGGGGAAATCAACTGCACCGGTAAGAAGCATAATAATGCTGCCTGAAAGAATACCGATTATGAGTGTAAGGAAAACGTTGACACCGAGAATACCGCTGATAAGTACAAGCACATAAGGAATAATCTGAATCATATCGTATTCCTTGGTAATGCCCTCGTTGATGTCAGCGTTCATTGAAAGAACAGTGATAAGTATAAGTGTTACAATTGCAGCAGGAAGAACAATTGCAAAGTTTGTGCGGAATTTATCCTTCATCGCGCAGCCCTGACCGTTGCAGGCAGCAATTGTTGTGTCTGAAATAAATGAAAGGTTGTCGCCGAACATTGCACCGCCCACAACTGTGCCTACGCAAAGGGGAAGTGAGAAGCCTGAACCCTCAGCAAGTGCAGCGGCAATAGGTGTTATGAGTGTAATTGTACCAACCGATGTACCCATAGCTGTTGAAACAAAACAGCTGATTACAAAAAGCACCACAACTGCAAATCTTGGCGGAGTTATTGAAAGCATAAAGTAAGCAACACTTTCTGCCGAGCTTCTGCCAACTACGCCTACAAAAATACCTGCAAGCATAAAGATGATAAGCATTGTTACAATATTCTTGTCTCCTACACCCTGACCCATAATTTCAAACTTGCGGTCAAGTGTTTCACCCTTTGTCTGCATAACAGCCACAAAAAGTGCAACAAGAAAAGCTACTACAACAGGTACGCTGTAAAAGCCCATTGAGATTTTCATTACATATTCGAATACGATACCCAGTGTGAGATAGAAAACCATAAACACGCCAATGGGTAAAAGAGCAAGTGCATTTGATTTTTTCATTGTTTTACTCTCTTTCTTTTTTTATTCACAGTAAAAGTGACAGCACTTAAGCTGTCACTTTACGTTTTTATGATTATATCACACTTTTAACCAAAAATCAACCTACTGATTCAATTTCACTGTCAGCTGTCTTTGTACCGGCTTCATCTTCACCGAGAATCTGATTGATTTCATCAAGGCTCTGCTGTCTGCGTTCTTCAAGCGATTTTGTAATTTCCTTGTGTTTCTTTCCCGAAAGCTTGTAGAAGAACATGGGAATAACAGAAAACAGTGAGAAAATTGAAGGAAGAATTGCAAAGAGATAAAGCAAGCTCTTTTTGGCCTCCACAGGCATAAGCTCGGGAGTATCTGCAAACTTTGTATAGCCAACATAAATCAGGAAGAGGTTTGTGAAATATGTGGTGCAGTTCTGGATAATTCTGAGAAGAGTACCCTTAAGAACACTTACTGTAGCTTCATTTCTTTCACCGAATTTATATTCGCCGTAGTCATAAACAGCCATTTGTATAAGTCCGGGAATTGTGTTATAAAATCCTGTTGTAAGGCCGTGAAGAGCATACCAGAGAACAACCATTATAAAGATGTGCTCGGGTTCCTTTTCTTCATAAGGATAAACTGAAAAGAACATTGCTATATAGCAGACAAAGGTGCCCAGTCTCATACCGATATAAAGGAGCTTATCATCAACCCACTTACGGATAATCGGTGCAAGGAAAAGCGAAATACCTGTTGTAACGAATGAAGCAAGAGATGCTACAGAGAGAAGCGCCGCATAGTTGCCGTCAGTATAGTTGTAGGTGAATTCAAGGGCTGTGCCTTCAAACAAGGTGATGTGGAAGGTTTCTGCTCTGAAGCAGGCAATAAACGCATAAGTCATAAGACTGTAGCCTATACCGAAGCCGACACCGAGAATTTCGGAAAGCATATAAAGCATAAGCGGCTTGTTTTTAATAATTGTTCCGTAAACCTCACGGAGCTTAGGCATTTTTTCAACGGGAGGCTCTGTGATTCTCTCCTTGGTAGCAATAATATTCCAGTACGCAAAGGGTATTGAAGCCACAACTACAAAGCTGTAGCTGTAGAAATATCTTTCAGCTTCTGAAAGGCCCGGAAGAAGCATTGGCAGAAAGGCAGCTATGTATGTACCGGTTGAACCTATAGCTGAACCGAGAATACTGTCCATAGCAGCAATAATGCCTCTTTCCATATTGTTTGTTGTTCTTCTTGCATTAAGCGCTGTAAGAGCCGCATTATAGAACGTACTGAAGGCGTCATTAAGGAAATAAAGGCTTACAAGGTATATAACCTTTAAGGTGTCGCCTGCCTGAGGGAAAAACTCCTTAATGGGAAGTGTCTGAAGAATAAGAACAATATCAAAGGGTATCAGCGTAATCATAAGCCACGGCTTGAAGCGGCCCCATGAGCCGAAGGTTTTGCGGCTTACATCAAGAAAGCTTGAAACAATAATGTCGTTTGCAATGTCCCAGAATCCGAGAATGAATATACAGGTGCTGTATATTGCAAAAGCCTTTTCGCTAAGACCGAGATAAGTTGAAGCTACAAGTGCTCCGAAGAAGCCCGACATTGCTGAGTAAACTCTTGAAACAGCAGTGCTTGAACCGTATGCAACATATTCCTTCATCGTAACT
>JAFOXT010000474.1 GCA_017425745.1 Clostridia bacterium
CTGATTCGCAGTTGTATGAAGAAGCGCTTGTGCCGTAAAAGAAAATATAACAAAGTGTGTCAATGAGATTATTCATATCGGTGTTACTAATGCCGCACATATCAACTTCAGTGTATCCGTCAGGATTATTTGCTGTAAGATACTTTGAAGATACATAGGCTGTTGTGCCGTTGTATGTAACCTTGCTCCATCCGTTGTCACCGATTGCAGTTCTCTGTATACTTTCGCCCTTCTGAAGGATATCGATTACGGCAGCTGAGGTGCTTGGAGCTTTTCTTATGTTTACATTTGTGGTTGCGTAAGCCACTTCGTTTATTTCTCTGTATTCAGGAGCAAGGGTTGTCTTTTCAGCGGAGGTTTCTTCCTCCTCCTCTTCTTCCTCTGTTGTGTCTTCCTCCGATACGACCTCCTGTGTAGAGGCTTCATCAGTTACTGCGACCGATGTATCATTGTCGGGTTTTTCACGCACAATTGCCAAAGTGACAATACCGCTGACAACAAAAATGATTACAAGAGCAATAACTGCAATTATTTTTTTGTTAATCTTCATTTTTATTCTCCTTTTTTATTTTATAAAGGAATTTTATCACAGCCGTATAGCTAAGTCAACAAAGTAATTGATTTTTTTGTCGGATTTATGTATAATAATATTAATCTATTTGTCGCGGAGGTAAAATTATGGACTATTTAGTATGGATTATTCCCGTAGCACTTATCGTTATTATCGGCTTGTGGCTTGTTTCAACTCAAAGAAGCCTTGCTGCACTTGACGAAAACATCAATAACGCAATGAGTCAGATTGGTGTTCTTCTGTCAAGCCGTTTTGACGCTCTTACTGCTCTTCTTGACCTTACAAAGGGTTATGCTGAGCACGAGTACAAAACAATAAGTGATACAATCAAATCAAGAAGAACAATGATTACTGCAGATTCAACAGCTGCAGAGGCGAAGGCTCAGGAAAACCTTATTACTGAAGCTCTCGGCAGAATCAACGCAGTTGCTGAGGGTTATCCCGAGCTTAAGGCTAACGAAAACTACAAGGAAACAATGAACGCAGTGAATCAGTACGAACAGTCAGTGCGTCAGGGCAGACTTGTTTATAACGACAGCGTTACAAAGCTCAACAGAAAAATCAGAATGTTCCCAACAAGTATGGTTGCAGGTATGTTCGGCTTTTCAAAGAGAGATTATCTTGAGGCTGACGACAGCAAGGCTCAGATGCCGAATATGAAATAAGAATGAGGATAAGAAGATGAAGATAAACAAATTGCTTTTTAAGGCCGGTTTTGTGCTTTCACTTCTTTTTGCCTTTGCTTTTTCTGTAAGTGCTGCTAACAACGTAGAGAATATCAGAATTGATGTTACTCTCAATAAAGACGGCTCAGCACTTATTGAGCAGGAGTGGAGAGGCACATTCTTTGAAGGCACAGAATGTTACTATGAATTTATTTGTGATGAATTTCTTGAAATTGAAGATTTTAAGGTGTCAATGGGCAACAGAGAATATAAAACTCTCGGTTCATGGGATGTAACTGCAAGTTTCAGCGAAAAAGCATATAAATGCGGACTTAATTATATCGGCAGAGACACCTACGAGGTTTGTTGGGGTATCTCCGATTATGGCGGCAACACCTATAAGCTGTCATATACAGTTAAAAATATGCTGCTTGGTTATGATGATTCCGACGGCTTTAATTTCCGCTTTATCAATCCAGGAATGAATACAGGCCCTACTGATGCAAGAATAACCTTCAGAATGGCAGACGGAACACCTATTACTGACGAAAACTGTAATATATGGGGCTTCGGCTATGACGGTGATATCGTTTTCTATAACGGCTTTGTTGAAGGCAACACATTGTATCCGCTGAGCTACAGCAATCATATGACAATAATGATGCAGTTTGAAAAAGGTCTTTTTGACCCGACAAGCTTTATAAGCGAAGACTTTGAAACAGAAGTAAAGGAACCTGCTTTTGACGGAAGCTATTATGATGATTATGAAGAAGGCTTTGATATTTTCGCTGTAATAACAGTGCTGATGATTGTTCTTGTTTTCGGCTGCGTTGCTGTAGGCCTGACATGGGCAATTGTGCAAAAGGTTAAAAAGAATAAAATCGAAAAGAACGCTCAGTATGTAAGAGATGTGCCGAAAGAGGATATCAATGTTGCTTACTCTCTTCTTAACGCACTTCACGACTGCGAGGAAGGCGATATCATTTCGGCAAGAATTCTCCGCCTTATCGCTAAAGGTATAATTACACCTGTTGACAGTGAGGATAAAGGTTTCCTTTCAGGTAAGAAGGTAAGCTTCAGAATCAATACAGTTGACGAAAATGAAATTGAGCACTGGGACAAAAAGATTTATGCAATTCTCAAAGCTTCAGCAGGTGGCGACGGAATTCTTGAGCCCCTTGAAATGAAGCTTTACTGCAGAGATCATCCGTCAATCCTGAGAGCCTTCCTCAGCCGCTGTAAGCTGAGTGGTGAGGAAAGACTTGACGAGCTTAAGTGCAGTAAAAAAGGCAGATATAATGCTGTAACCTATCTTTCTGAGGAAGGCATAAAAATGCTGTCTGATTTGTACGGACTTAAAAAGTATCTTAAAGAGTTTTCTCTTATTGACGAAAGAACAGTAAACGATACATACATCTGGCAGGAATATCTTATTTACGCAACTCTTTTCGGAATTGCAGATGAGGTTGCAGATCAGCTTGTAAAGGTTTATCCTCAGCTTGAACCTCAGGTAACTGTTTACAGAAGAGATATCTACTTTGCACGCACTTGCAGACATTATATGTATTCAAATATGATGAAAACTGAGCATGCGTCAAGAACAAGTGCTTCCTATGGCTCAGGCGGAAGAGTTTCTATAGGCGGTGGCGGCGGCTTCAGAGGCGGCGGCTTCGGCGGCGGTACAAGATAAAAACATTGGCGGTTGCATTAAGAAGTGCAGCCGCCTTTCTGTTGATTTAAAAATGTTCTTCTGCTATAATATAAAAACATTTATTTAATACAAGGAGAAAACATATGTCAGAAAGAAAAAATTATTTATTCTGCTATTTTACGGGTAATGAGCCTGAGCGTGAATCTATAAACTACGCTCTCAGCCGTGACGGATATCACTTTAAGCCGGTTAACGGTAACCGTCCTTTTCTTTTCAACATGAAAGGTACAAGAGGTGTTCGTGATCCCTTTATTTTCAGGGCAGAGGACGGCACATTCTA
>JAFOXT010000475.1 GCA_017425745.1 Clostridia bacterium
AAAAAGCCCAGAACACCGTCAACAGCCATTACTCTTATTACAGGTGATTCCGCCTTTTTGCCGAGATAGCGAAAGACAAAAATCATCAGTAATTTTACAAAAGTAGTGCCAACAATCAGCCACAGATACTTTGTCATATAATTAACAGGGGTAGGATAAACAAATCTCTCCAGAGAATTATATGCAAAATAAAAGCCGGAAATTGCAACCACTACACTCATAACAAAGCTGAGAAGGTGCTGTGTTCTTTTAACAATTTTTTCGCCCTCTTCACCGTTAACTTTACTGAGTGCAATAATAACACCGACAGTAAGCGCGCCTGAAAGGCAGTCAAAAAAATTGTTGATTCCGTCTGAATAAATGCTTATACTTCCCGAAGCAAGACCCACATAAAGCTTTACTCCGAAAAGAAGCAGATTGCAGACAAAAGCAAAAACGCCTGCTGACAGAATAAATTTTCTATCTTTCATAACTGTTCTCACCCCTTCTGCTACTCGATTATAACATAAGGCAAAGACCTTTTCAACAATTATAAGAAAATTTTATAAAGGAAAAGCAGACACCGGTGCTTTCACACACGGTATCTGCTGCAAAGGGGGTTATTTAATTTATTCACCTTAACTCGCTTTCATACTAAGACGAAGCTTGTCACTTATCATAGCGATAAATTCGGAATTTGTGGGCTTACCTCTTGAGTCCTGAATAGTATATCCGAAGTAAGATGAAAGCACGTCCACATCACCTCTGTCCCATGCCACTTCAATTGCGTGGCGTATTGCCCTTTCAACCCTTGATGAGGTTGTTTTGTTGGTTTTTGCAATTGTGGGATAGAGAATTTTTGTAACCGCCTGCATAAGCTCAGGGTCATCAACAGTCAGCCTTATAGCCTCTCTCAGGTAATGATACCCCTTGATATGTGCGGGCACTCCGATTTCTCGCATAATATCTGTAATCACAATTTCAACGCTTTCTTTCATCACTCCTTTTGAAAAATTTCCCTTATACCCGTCCTTTGTCCATTTAAGAATCTGTGTTAATCTCTGTGCAAGCATATTTAATTCAATGGGCTTAAGAAAATAATAATCTGCGCCTGCGTTTATAATTTCACTTTCAAATTCAGGGTTATCAACTGAGCTTATTATTATCATGGCCGGTCGTTTTTCCATTTTTGATTCTGAAAGAATTTTAAGCACACCCAAGGCGTCAACCTTTGGCATAAAGGCGTCAATTATCACTGCATCGGGATGAAGAGAATTGATGTTGTCCATTATCTTTGAGCCGTCCTTTGAAACAAGTTTTACATCAAAGCCGTAATCGGACAAAAATTTAGCAGTATGCAGAGCGAATTCGTTTCCTTCCTGTGCAAGCATGATTCGTGATTGATTTACCATTGTATCCTCCATCTGCACTGCTCATCACGTGAGTTATTATAATACTTTTGGTAAGCCGAAATAAGAGATAATTTGTCGAAGGAAAATATTTTTTTGAAAAAAATTATCAAGTGAGTAGAATACTCGTGTCATTATGGCACCATAACTGTCTTTTTTTAGTCTATTTATCCTTTGACCTTGCAAACACAGAAGCAATAAGTCCTGAAATAACCGCAGCCATAATTCCCACCGAGGAGGATGCAAGCGGTCCGCTTAATGCACCCAGAAGTCCGTCTTTCATAACTGCTTCCTTTGTACCCTTGGCAAGAGCATAACCGAAGCCCGTAAGAGGCAAGGTAGCTCCTGAGCCTGCCCATTTAACAAGCGGCTCATAAACACCAAGTCCACCCAGAGCCACGCCGATAATAACAAAGGAAACAAGAATTTTTGCAGGAGTCATTTTAGTAAAATCAATAAGCAGCTGACCGACTGTGCAGATGAGTCCGCCCACAACAAAAGCCTTTAGGAGAGGCAGAATAATATCTGTCAATTAAGCCACCCCTTTATTTTTGACGGTGAAAGCTTGCCCTTTATAAGCGAATTAAGAAAAAGAAAAGCACACATTGAGTAAATCATCAGACACACGATTTTCTTGGCGTAGTAAAGATATTTACTGAATTTGAGAAGACACACAATACATTTAAGCTGACAAAAAGCGTTCATTGTCATACACCCCTTTTTATATTTACAAGATGAGCTATACCCGGCACAGATTCACCTTCTCTTGAAGATATCGGTGACATCAGTGCTCCCGTAGCAATACAAAGAATATTATTATATTTTCCGTCACGCATTTTATTGAGAATATGAGAGCAAAGCACACTACCGATGCATCCGCACCCTGACCCACCGGCGTGTACATCCTGCTTTTCCCGGTCAAAAATCATCATTCCGCAATCGTTGTAATTACTGCCGAGTATAATTCCGTCTTCCCTCTGGAGAAGTCCTTTTAAAAGCTCACTGCCAACAAACCCAAGGTCACCCGTCAGAATCAGATCGTAATCATCAGGTGAGGTGTTTGTATCTCTCAGAAAATCGCTTATGGTTTTTCTTGCAGCAGGAGCCATTGCAGCGCCCATATTTGTTGCATCAATAATACCGTAATCCTGAACTGTGCCAATATGAAGCTTATCAATATAAGGGCTGATTTCAGACTGTCTGCTGCTTAAAACTGCCGCACCTGCACCCGTAACCGTCCACTGCGCTGTGGGAGTACGCTGACCGCCGTATTCAAGAGGAAATCTGAACTGTTTTTCTGCTGAGCAAAAATGAGAGCTTGTTGCCGCTATACAGTTATCGAAGCCGCCCGTTTCAAGGGCAAGAGATGCCATACATAAGCTGAGCGCCATAGTTGAGCAGGCTCCGTAAAGCCCCACAAAGGGTGTACTTATTTCTCTCATTGCAAAAGACGAGCCGATGCACTGATTAAGTAAATCACCTGCAAAAACTGCATCTATTTCACTTTTCTGCAAGGCCGATTTGCTGATTGCCGTTTCAATTGCACTTTTCATAAGCTCAGTTTCAGCCTTTTCCCAGCAATCCTGACCCATAGTGGTATCTTCAAAAATTTCGTCAAACTCACAGCCTAAGGGTCCTTCGCCTTCCTTTTT
>JAFOXT010000476.1 GCA_017425745.1 Clostridia bacterium
AGATTGAAGAAGCCATACCAACAGCAATACCTAAGTTTACGTTAGCAAGAATTGACGGAAAGGTTACGGGAAGAAGCAAAGGCTCCTTCATTGAGCTGTCATAGTTGTCAACAAAGTCAATTGTGTTCTTGTCAATATCTCTGAAAAGCTCGTTACAGATGCTTTCGAGCTTAGCCTCGGTATATCGTGGCGCAGCGTAGTGCATATCTCTTGAATAAGCTTTACCGAAGTTACCCTTTGAGTCAACAAAGGGATTTAAAAGCGCCTCGTTACCTCTTGAAAGACGCACCATTGTTTCATAGATAGCAGCATCACCGTGGGGATTAAGACGCATAGTCTGACCTACGATGTTTGCTGACTTTGTTCTTGATGAACCCATAAGTCCCATTTTGTACATGGTGTAAAGGAGCTTTCTGTGTGAGGGCTTGAAGCCGTCAATTTCAGGAATAGCTCTCGAAAGGATAACACTCATAGCATAAGGCATATAGTTGATTTCAAGAGTATCGGTAATTCTCTGTTCAATCATTTCACCCGCATTGGCAATATGGGTATTTTTAAGAAGGTCTTTTTCGTCGTCCTTCTTTTTTGATGTTTTCTTTTTTGCCATCAGAGGTTTCTCCTTTCTTTAGCTTACATCGGTCATATCGATATAAAGATGACCGTAGTTCGCAATATAATCCTTTCTGCCTGAAAGGTTATCGCCAAGAAGCAAATCAAACTTTTCAGCAGTCTGCTGTGCTTCGGCAGGGTCAATTTTAATAAGTCGTCTTGTTGCGGGATTCATTGTTGTAAGGTTCATCATTTCCGCATCGTTTTCACCAAGACCTTTTGAACGCTGAACACTGTATTTAGCCTTGCCAATCTGTTCAAGAGCATCGCTCTTTTCTTTTTCGGTGTAAGCAAACCAGGTTTCATTTCCGCTTGTGATTTCATAAAGGGGTGATTCTGCAATAAACACCTTACCCTCCTTGATAAGGGTAGGCACAAGACGGTAAATCATTGTAAGAATAAGTGTTCTTATCTGATATCCGTCAACGTCGGCGTCGGTACAGATAATAATTTTGCTCCAACGGAGATTTTCAAGATTAAATGTGGAAAGATTCTTATTACCCTTTGAGCTTACTTCAACACCGCAGCCCAAAACCTTGAGAAGGTCGGTGATGATTTCACTTTTAAAAATCTTATCGTATTCACTCTTGAGGCAGTTGAGAATCTTACCCCTTACAGGGATAATTGCCTGGAATTCCGAGTCACGAGCCTGCTTACAAGCACCGAGAGCTGAGTCACCTTCCACGATGAAAAGCTCACGTTTATCAATATCCTTGCTACGGCAGTCAACAAACTTCTGCACTCTGTTAGCCATATCATTTGAGGTTGCAAGAGTTTTCTTAAGGTTAAGTCTTGTTGCCTCAGCCTTGATACGGCTGCGCATATTAACAAGCACCTGATCGCAGATTTTGTCTGCTTCCATCTTGTTTTCAATAAAGTAAACCTCAATCTGATGGCGGAGGAATTCTGTCATAGCCTCCTGAATGAACTTGTTTGTAATAGCCTTCTTTGTCTGATTGAGATATGATGTCTCTGTTGAGAATGAAGAAGAA
>JAFOXT010000477.1 GCA_017425745.1 Clostridia bacterium
AACACCTTAAGGTGGGCGTAAAAGAATTCGGCTGTGAGCTTACAAGCGTTGTTTCAAAAGAAACAGGCTTTGAATATCTCTGGCAGGGCGACGAAAAGGTATGGAGCGGTCAGTCACCTATCCTCTTCCCTATCGTCGGCAGACTTATTGACGACACATATTATCTTGACGGCACAGCTTATGAAATGCCCAAGCACGGCTTTGCAAGAAAGCTTCAGTGGAATTTTGTTGAAAGTAACGGCACCTCAATGAAGTTTGTTCTCAGCGACAACGAGGAAACCTTCAAGCTTTATCCCTACCGCTTTGACCTGGTGGTAACCTTTACTGTTGACGGAAAGGCTCTTAAGGTTTCTCACGATATCATCAACAAAAATGAGGGTACAATGCTCTTTTCATTAGGCGCTCACCCTGCTTTCAACTGCAGAATCGGCGATAAGCTTACCTTCAGCGAGAAGGAAACTCTCAGCACAGTTAAAATTGACCTTACAAATTCTCTTCGTCTTCCTGATACAGTACCCGTTCTCAATAACGAAACAGATATCGTTATCACCGAAGATGTCTTCAATGAAGATGCTCTTATTTTCAGTGGTGTTAAGTCTGAATTTATCACTCTCAGAAGCGACGACCACAACAGAACTGTTAAGTTTACTCTCGGCGGTGCTCCCTGGCTCGGAATCTGGGCAAAGCCCGGTGCACCCTATGTGTGCATTGAGCCCTGGTGCGGTGTCAATGATTCACAGATTAAGAAAAATGACTTTTCAGAGAAAGACGGCATCAATGCTATCGGCAAAGGTGAAAGCTGGAACTTCACATGGAGTGCTGAGTTTTCAGAATAATTTTCCTCTTTTCAAATCATAACTTTTATGGTATAATTTTAGAGATTGCAAAACAAAAATAAGGAGCTTTTAAATGAACATAACCAACGACATCAAATATATCGGCGTAAACGACCACCAGATTGACCTTTTTGAAGGACAGTACATCGTGCCAAACGGTATGGCTTACAACTCATATGCAATTATTGATGAAAAAATTGCTGTTATGGACACAGTTGACGCTAACTTCAAAGACGAATGGCTTTCAAAGCTTGAGGCTGTTCTTGACGGCAGAAAGCCCGACTATCTTGTTGTTCAGCATATGGAGCCTGACCATTCAGCAAATGTGCTGAGCTTTACAGAGAAATATCCCGAGGCTACTGTTGTTTCTTCAGCAAAGGCTTTCGTTATGATGAAAAACTTCTTCGGCACAGATTTTTCAGACAGAAGAATTGTTGTAGGCGAAAATGATACACTTTCTCTCGGCAAGCATAACCTTACCTTTGTAACCGCTCCTATGGTGCATTGGCCTGAGGTTATTGTAACCTATGACAGTACTGATAAGGTGCTTTTCTCAGCTGATGGCTTCGGCAAATTCGGTGCACTTGACATAGAAGAGGACTGGGCTTGTGAGGCAAGACGCTACTATATCGGCATTGTTGGTAAATACGGTGCTCAGGTTCAGGCACTTCTTAAAAAGGCTGCAGGTCTTGATATCGAAATCATCTGCCCCCTTCACGGCCCTGTGCTTACAGAAAACCTCGGCTACTACATT
>JAFOXT010000478.1 GCA_017425745.1 Clostridia bacterium
ACAGCAATTTCATCAGTAGTTCTCAGAGCAAAAAGCTATAGCCAGATTATTACTGTTGACGAAAGTAAAAACTTCTCAGAAGAAATTGAAGAAGCAGACTTCAAGAGCGTTCCTGTTCTTGACAATGCTGCTGCAAGCGTACTTGCAAACCGTACACTCGGTGACCTCGCTGCAATCAACAAGGTTTCACAGTTTGAGGTTGCTACCACTCTTACTCAGATTAACTACAAGGGTTCACCCGTAAAGCTTGCAACTCTCGCTTACGGTGACGTTTTCAAATGGCTCAAGAACACAGGTGAAGGTCTTCCCGGTTATATTATTGTAGATATGGTAACTCAGAAGGCTGAGCTTGTAACTCTCAACGAGGGCGAATATATCAGATATTCACCCAATGAGCATTTTTCAAAATATCTTATGCGTCACGTTCGTTTCGCATATCCCACTTATATTTTTGATACACCCCGTTTCGAAATTGACGAAGCAGGCAAGCCCTTCTGGATTGTTCCTGTACTCGACAAGACAATCGGTCTTTTCGGCGGTACAGATGTTAAGGGTCTTGTAATGGTTGACGCAGTAACAGGCGAAATGCTTGAATACACAATTGATGAAGCAAGAGAAAGCAAAGAGCTTCAGTGGATTGACGGTATCTATTCAGCAAATCTTCTTGTTGAACAGTACAATTACTACGGTCAGTATCAGAAGGGCTTCATCAACTCAATTCTCGGTCAGGACGGTGTAAGACTTACAACTGAAGGCTCAAACTTCCTTGCTCAGAATGATGACGTTTACCTTTATACAGGTGTAACCTCAGCAGGTAATGACCAGGCTATTATCGGTTTTGTTCTTATCAATATGAGAACAAAGGCTGCTAAGTACTACGCAGTTTCAGGTGCTAAGGAATATTCAGCTATGGCTTCAGCTCAGGGTGAAGTTCAGGACTATGAATATGCAGCAACCTTCCCCATTCTTATCAATATCAAGGGTCAGCCCACATACTTTATGTCACTTAAGGACTCAGGCAGCATCGTTAAGCGTTTTGCAATGGTTAACGTTCAAAACTATCAGGTTGCAGTAACAGGCAGCACAATTGCTCAGTGTACAGAGGCTTATGCTGAAAAGCTTAAGCAGAACAACATCAACATCAAGATTGATATTGATGAAATCATTGATGCAACAGAAGGTAACGAAAACACTGCTGAGGGTACAGTAGCTCAGTATGAAACAGTCAAGGGTGTTGTAACAGATATCAGAACTGCTGTAATGGGCGGCGAAAGCGTTTACTTCATTGAGCTTGACGGCAAGGGCGTTTATTATTCAATTGCTGCTTCAGATGCAGAAACTGTTGTTATTATGAATAAGGGTGACAAGGTTTCAATTAAGTTTGCAGCTGCAGAAGGCAAAATTATTGACGCTGTTTCAGTAAAATAAAAACCAGGTTGACCGCAGAGCAATGGCTTTGCGGTCTTTCTTTTAGGGAAATTGCCGATTTATTAATTTGTTAACAAAACGGTAACAAATCTTTGGTAAAGTGTTACTGTTAAAATTTACATAAAGGAGACACACACTATGAAAAAATTAATTTCTCTTTTACTTGTGCTGGTAATGGCTTTTACCCTTGTAATGCCTGCAGCAGCATTTGACCTCAGATTAACCGGCGGGGATGTTCCCGTAATCACAATTTACGGTGACGGTGAACCTCTCTACAACGCAGACGGCACAGAAAAGATTTTCCACTTCAGTGAAATCGTTGATCAGCTTATGAGCAGTGCGAAGGACTCTCTCGGCGAATCTCTTATCAATATG
>JAFOXT010000479.1 GCA_017425745.1 Clostridia bacterium
CGACAGTTGAAGAAATAGCAAAAGAAATGGGTGTAAAGAAAGAAACAGTTGTACTTGCCCTGGAAGCAATTGTTGATCCTGTTTCGCTTTATGAGCCCGTTTACTATGATGCCGGTGACACAATTTATGTTATGGATCAGATTGGCGACAGCAACAGTGATGTAAACTGGATTGATGAAATTCTTTTAAAAAAATCAATTAATGAGCTTCCCGAAAGAGAAAAAAGAATTCTGTCTCTGCGATTTATGAACGGTATGACACAAACAGAAGTTGCAACAGAAATAGGAATTTCACAGGCTCAGGTATCAAGACTCGAAAAAGGCGCGCTTGACAAAATCAAGAGCCATCAGAAGGTTAAAATATAAAAAGCCCGGCAATGCCGGGCTTTAATTACACCATTTTTTCCTGTTTAACCTTATGGTCTATTACATGTCTTGAAGCAAGCTCCTTATGAACATCTTCAACAGTAATGCCCATTTCGTTCATAAGCACCATTACATGATAAGCAAGGTCAGCAATTTCATAAACAGTCTCTCTCTTATCGTCAGCTTTTGCAGCGATAATTACCTCAGTGCACTCCTCGCCTACCTTTTTGAGGATTTTATCAACACCCTTCTGGAAAAGATAGGTAGTATATGAACCCTCGGGAAGAGTTGCTTTTCTGTCAGCAAGAAGATTGTAAAGATTCTGAAGAGAGAATTCATTGAGTTCATCGCTGTGCCACACTTCATTTGTGAAGCATGAATCAGTCCCCTTGTGGCAAGCAGGACCGTCCTTTTCAACCACAACAGTAAGTGCGTCATAATCGCAGTCTGCAGTTATTGAAACAATGTGCTGGTAGTTACCGCTTGTTTCACCCTTGAGCCAGAGCTCCTGTCTTGAACGGGAATAAAAGCAGGTAAGACCCTTTTCCATGGAAATCTTAAGACTTTCTTTATTCATATAAGCAACGGTAAGAACCTTTTTGGTTATTGAATCAACAACAACTGCAGGAATAAGACCCTTATCGTCAAACTTAAGCTTTTCAATATCAAAATCAATCATTATATTATAACCTCACATTAATATTGTTTTCTCTGAGATACTTTTTAAGGTCAGGAATCTCAACCTCTCTGAAATGGAAAATTGAAGCAGCAAGACCTGCATCAATATCAGGTATTTCGTTAAAGAGAGTACGGAAATCCTCCATTGAGCCTGCACCGCCTGAGGCGATAACCGGCACGTTAACTGCATCAACAACAGCCTTAAGCATTTCAAGGTCAAAGCCTTGCTTGACACCATCAGTATCAATAGAGTTGACCACAACCTCACCTGCACCGTTTTCCACGCAGCGCTTAATCCAGCTGATTGCTTCCATACCTGTATCTTCACGTCCGCCTTTTGCAAACACACGGAATTCACCGTCTACTCTTTTGATATCAGCAGAAATTACTACGCACTGGTTACCATAAAGACGTGCAGCTTCTTTGATAAGGTCAGGATTTCTGATAGCACCTGAGTTTACACTTACCTTATCAGCGCCGCATTTAAGCACTCTGTCAAAATCCTCAACAGTGTTTATACCGCCGCCAACTGTAAGCGGAATGAACACCTTTGATGCAACCTCTGTAAGTACATCAGTAAAAAGCTTTCTGCCTTCAGCCGAAGCAGTAATATCATAAAATACAAGCTCATCAGCACCGCAGGATGAATAAAGCTCGGCAAGCTCAACCGGTGATGATACATCGTGCAAGCCTTCAAAATTTGTTCCTTTTACAACTCTGCCGTTTTTAACATCAAGGCAGGGAATAATTCTTTTTGTAATCATTTTGCCACCTCGATTGCTTCCTTAAGATTTATTGCACCTATGTAGTAAGCCTTGCCCACAATTGCTCCGTAAAGATTCATTTCATTAAGCGCCTTTATATCTTCAAGGTCGCTTACACCGCCGGAAGCAACAATATCCATACTGTATTTTCCTGAAAGCTCTTTATAAAGCTCACGGTTGGTGCCCTTCATTGCACCATCCTTTGAAATATCGGTACAGATAACGGTTTTAACACCGATTTCTGAAAGGTGTGCGAAAAACTCATCAGCTGTAAGCTGTGATTTTTCTGTCCATCCCTTAATTGCAACAAAGCCGTCCTTGATGTCAACACCGACAGCAATACTGTCCTTATACCTTTCAACACATCTTCTGAGAAAAGCATCATCTGTAACTGCTGCAGTACCGAGAATAACACGTCTGACACCGATGTCAATATATTTCTGAACAGTTTCATCATCTCTGATTCCGCCGCCGATTTCAACATCAAGCTTTGTGTATTCAACAATTTTTCTTACAACATCAAGATTTGGTGTGGTGCCGAATTTTGCACCCTCAAGGTCAACAAGGTGGATAAAGGTTGCGCCGGCATTTTCAAAATCATGTGCAACCTCAAGAGGATTTTCAGAATATACTGTCATATTATCGTAGTCGCCCTTATAAAGACGCACTGCTTTCTTTTCATATAAATCAATAGCAGGTAAAATCAGCATATAATCCCCTCCTTAAGCTTCACAGAATCCGCGGAGAATGTTAAGTCCGACATCGCCGCTTTTTTCAGGATGGAACTGACATCCGTATATGTTGCCGTCAGAAACAGCAGCAGTAAATTCAATGCCGTAATCACTGCTTGAAGCTGTTGCATCTGATATTTCAGCAAAATATGAATGAACAAAATATACATAGTCCCCTTCCTTTATGTATTTCCATAAAGGACAGTCTTTTTTTGTCAATTTAAGGGCATTCCAGCCTATCTGCGGTATCTTAAGGGTTTTGTCGATTTTTCCATCAAAGCCCAGAATATCGCCCTTTATAAGACCAAGACCCTTGTGTTCACCGTATTCAAAGCTTCTTTCAAACAAAAGCTGCATTCCGAGGCAAATACCCATCAGAGGCTTTCCCTTTTCTGCTTCTTCAATAATTACATTATGCAAACCGCTTTCAAAAAGCTTTTTAGCAGCATCTTCAAAAGCACCTACACCGGGAAGAATAATTCTGTCTGCATTTCTAATTGTTTCAACATCATTGGTAATCACCGCTTCAGCACCGATTGCTTTAAGCGAGGAAAGAAGTGAAAAAAGATTTCCTACACCGTAATCAATAACCGCAACCATTAAAGCACTCCCTTTGTTGAAGGAATTTTATCCTTGTTTTTTTCATCAATAGCTACTGCAGCCTTCATACTTCTTGCAACAGACTTGAACATTCCTTCAATAATGTGGTGTGAATTATAGCCGTCAAGCTGTTTAATGTGAAGAGTAATTTCAGCCTTTCTTACAAAAGCTTCGAAAAATTCTCTTACAAGCTCTGTATCAAAGTCGCCGACTTTTTCAGTGGGAATATCAGCAGTGTAACTGAGAAAGCTTCTGCCTGAAATATCAACAGCAGAAAGAATAAGTGACTCATCCATAGGAAGAATGATGTGCGCATATCTTGTAATGCCTTTCATATCACCAAGAGCTTTTCTGAAGGCTTCACCGAGACAGATACCGATATCCTCAGCAGTGTGATGGTAGTCTACGTCGATATCACCCTTGCAGTTTACGGTAAGGTCAAAGTTACCGTGACGAGCAAAAAGTGTAAGCATATGATTAAGAAAACCTGAGCCTGTATTAATTTCAGAAACACCCTCACCGTCAAGATTAAGCTTGAGACTGATATCTGTTTCTGCAGTTGTTCTGATTATTTCTGCACTTCTCATTTTTCTTCCTCCATAATTGTTTTAACTGTTTCAAGAAAAATATCCATCTGCTCTTTTGTGCCGATCGTAATACGGTTGAACTGACAGATTCTTTCACTTGTAAAGTGTCTTACGAGAACACCTCTGCCTTTAAGCTTAAGGTAAA
>JAFOXT010000480.1 GCA_017425745.1 Clostridia bacterium
AACAAAAAGTTTGACGCCTTCACAGATATGACCAACGGCTATCTCAGAAAATCAGGTCTTCGCACAGTTACAATCTGGGATAATCTAACACTGCCTCAAAGAAATATCTACACCAAAAACGGCGACTATCTTTACGGTATAACAGTGCATAACTTTACCAACAGCTCACTCTGGCTTCAGTATACAAGTGTTTCCAACGATACCCTTGTTGTTCAGCTTACACCTTCATATTTTGCAACCAATGCCGAGGGCACAACACCCATAACCGACATTGAAAACGATATAAAGGCAGCTATAAAATATCATAAATATAACGGCAAAAAGCCCGTTTTCGTTGCTGCGCAGGCAAGCTCTTGGGCTTTCCACAACATAAACGATGTTGCTTATCTTGAAGAGCATCTTTCAGACTATTACGAAGAAATTTACGGCGAGGATGTTGTTGAATTTGTAAGAGCTGACCACTTCTTCAACCTTTACTATGAAGCAAAAAACCGTCCCCTTGATATCACTCTCAAAAATGAGCTTACAGCAACAGCAACAAGCAACAGCGAGGATGCAATTCTTACAGCAGACGGCACAACCTCAGCAGAAAGCATATGGACTGCAGCCGAGGAAGGACAGCAGAGCATCACTTACTCGCTTGGAAAAACCTATAATGTAAATGAAATTTCTCTTTATCACGCAGAGCTGAGCGGACTCGACCCTACTCTTAACACAAAATCTTTCAAGGTAGAAATCAGTGAAGACGGCAGCACCTGGAAAAAAGCAGGTGAAGTAAAAGGAAACACTGAAGAATATTCCAACCTTAAATTCAAGGCAATTAAAGGTGCCTATGTAAAAATTACAATTACTGACCCCGGAAGTGACAATATTGCAAGAATCTCTGATATTGACATCTGGGGCAAGCTGAAGTGAGGATTCAAGCATGAAAAAAGTTTTCGTTGTTTCAAAAACCCATCTTGATTTAGGCTTTACAGACTATGCCGAAAATATCAGAAAGCAATATATTGATAAATTTATCCCCGAGGCTATTGAGCTTGCTGAAAAGGTAAATAAAGACGATAAAAAATATTTTATATGGACAACGGGCTCCTGGATTTTAAAGGAAGCTCTTCTTGACAAAAATCAGAGTGATAAGCTCAGAAAGGCTATTGCAGACGGCAACATCGCACCCCACGCAATGCCCTTTACAACCCACACAGAAATTCTTGATTATGACTCACTCGACTACGGACTTTCAATGGTTGACGAGCTTGATAAAATCAGGGGCAGAAAAACTGTGGCGGCAAAAATGACCGATGTTCCCGGTCACACAAAATCTCTCGTACCTCTTCTTCACAAGCACGGAATAAAGCTTTTACACATTGGTGTAAACGGTGCTTCAGCCCTTGTTGATGTACCTCCCTGCTTTTTATGGAAAAACGGTGACAGCGAGGTTGTTGTAATCTATTCCGGTGCTTACGGCGGTGCTTTTAAAAGCGACCTGGTAGACGAAATTCTTTACTTTGACCACACCCTTGATAATCACGGCGCTCCGTCACCCGAAAAGGTTCTTTCCCATTTTGACGACATACAGAAGGAATATCCCGATTATGAAATCACGGCAGGAACAATGGATGATTTTGCAGATATTATCTGGGAGGTGCGTGAAAAGCTTCCTGTTTTTGAAGGCGAAATGGGTGACAGCTGGATTCACGGCAGTGCAACCGACCCATACAAAGCCGCAGCACTGAGAACACTTATTTCACTTAAAAATCAGTGGCTTTCTGACGGAAGCCTTCAGAGAAGCTCAAAGGAGTATAAGGATTTCACCGACGCAATTCTTACTATAGGCGAGCACACAAACGGAATGGATTCCAAAACCTATTTTTCTGACTACGGACATTATCTTAAGAAGGATTTTCTCAAAGCAAGAAAAAAGAATAAGGTTCAGTTCCGCTACCTTTTCTCGGATATGCCTCAGAGCATTCTCCCTCTTATCAGTCTTTATGACGGCAGAAGAAAACGTGGCTATTACAGTGTTATTGAAAAAAGCTGGACAGAGCAGAGAGCTTATATAACCAAGGCA
>JAFOXT010000481.1 GCA_017425745.1 Clostridia bacterium
GCCACGGGATACATTGAAAAGATGCTTTACCTCTGCGTAGTAATTTGTGCACACAGTAATGGCACCTGAATCTCTTGAGCCTACGGGAGTGGAAAGTCGGTCAGCAGCTTCCTTCTGAATCATAACTGTGATAGCCTTTATAGGAAGCTTTTCTTCAAGAAGCATTGTGATAATGGGTGAGGTGATGTAGTAGGGGAGATTTGCGCACACAACTACGTCCATACCCTGAAACTTTTCCTCGATAAGTGCATGAAGGTCGGTTTTCATAACGTCGGCATTCACAACTTCAATGTTATCGAAGTCGCTGAGAGTTTCCTCAAGCACGGGAAGAAGTCTTGTGTCAAGCTCAATTGAAACAACCTTTTTTGCTCTTTTTGCAAGCTCGGCAGTAAGTACGCCTATACCTGCACCGATTTCAATTACACCTGTATTTTCGTCGGCACCGCAATTCTCTGCCATTCTCGGACAGACCGTGGGATTAATAAGGAAATTCTGACCGAGAGCCTTTGAAAAGTTGAAGCCGTGTCTAGAGAGAACACTTCTTACTACTGATATATCTGATAAATTTTGCATAAACTCACTCCGAACATTATATTTTGCTATTGCAATTTTTGGATTTTAATTGTATACTATTGTTTGAATTACTTATATATTATAAACGAGGTGAACGAATATGTCAATTCTTGTTACAGGCGGTGCCGGTTATATCGGCTCACACACATGTATTGAACTTATTAAGGCTGGTTATGATGTTGTTGTTGTGGACAACTTCTATAACAGTAAAAAGGAATCACTCAAGAGAGTTGCAGAGCTTTCAGGAAAGGCTTTTGCTTTTTATGAGTGCGATATCCGCGACAAAAAAGGACTTGACCTTATTTTCAAGCAGAACAAAATTGATGCAGTTATTCATTTTGCAGGTCTTAAGGCAGTAGGTGAATCATGCCAGAAGCCCCTTGAGTATTATGATAACAACATTAACGGTACACTCTGCCTTTGTGAGGTTATGAGAAATAACGGCTGTAAAAAGCTTGTATTCAGCTCATCAGCAACGGTTTACGGCAGCAACAACGTTTCTCCTCTTAAAGAAACAATGCCCGCAGGCGGCACAACAAACCCCTACGGTACAACAAAATATATGATTGAAATTATTCTTGAAGATCTTTACAAGAGCGACAACGAATGGGCAATTACCCTTCTTCGTTATTTCAATCCCATCGGTGCTCACGAAAGCGGCAGAATCGGTGAAGACCCCAACGGTATTCCCAATAACCTTATGCCCTATATTACTCAGGTTGCTATCGGCAAGCGTGAAAAGCTCAGCGTATTCGGTAACGACTATGATACCCACGACGGTACAGGCGTAAGAGACTATATCCACGTTGTTGACCTTGCTCTCGGCCACTTTAAGGCTCTCAACAAGGTTCTCGGTCAGAACGGCTGCAATATCTATAACCTCGGTACAGGTGTTGGCTACAGCGTTCTTGACGTTGTAAAGGCTTTTGAAAAAGCAAGCAGTGCAGAAGTTAAGTATGAAATTGCACCCCGTCGTCCCGGTGACATTGCAACCTGCTATTCAGATCCCTCAAAGGCTTATGCAGAGCTTGGCTGGAAGGCTGAAAGAGGCATTGAAAAAATGTGCGAGGATTCATGGCGTTGGCAGAAGAACAACCCTCAGGGTTACGGTGACTGATAAAAACTAATCAGATAAGAGGACGGGGGACGGCAGAAATGTTGTTCCCTGTTTTTGGAAATAAGAACCGATTAAGAAAAATTAAAAAGGTGATACCAATGAAAAAAATAGCTGCGGTAAATGACATTTCCGGCTTTGGAAAATGCTCTCTTGCAGTTTCAATTCCCGTAATGGCTTCTCTTGGTGTTCAGTGTTGTCCGCTGGTTACGGGTGTGTTCTCCAATCAGACCGGATATGACAGCTTTTATTGCAGAGACTGTACGGACGATATGGTGCCTTGTATTGAAGAATGGAAGAAGCTTGGCGCTGAATTTGACGGTATTCTTACGGGCTTTATTGCCAACAGCAAGCAGGGAGAAATTATAAATAAGCTTATTGATACTTTCGGAAAAGAGGGTACTGTTATTGCCGTTGATCCCGTTATGGCTGACGATGGCGAAATTTATAAGTGCTACGACGAAGAAAGCGTAAAGGCAATTGTGAGCCTTGCTGAAAGGGCAGATATAATTACTCCTAACCTTACTGAACTTTGCGTTTTAAGCTCAAGAAAATATGACGAGGTTGTATCGCTCCGAAAAGAAGAGCTTCTTTCCGAAATAGAGAAAATGTCAGCACTTCAGAGCAGGGATAAAGCAAAAATTGTTGTTACAAGCGGTATACATATTTCTGAAAATGAGGTAGCCAATACCATTTATGAGAAGGGAAGCTTTGATGTGGTTATAACGCCTCATTACGGCGGAAGCTTTTCAGGTACGGGCGATATTCTTGCTTCCTTTGTAACTGCGCAGTATATCAAGGGTGTTCCCGTAAAAAAAGCTGTGAAACAGGCTTCAGAGTTTATCTGCAAGTCTATTGAAGAAACAATAAAAGACACCGACGGAAATTATTGCCGTATGGACGGTGTACATTTTGAAAAGTATCTGA
>JAFOXT010000482.1 GCA_017425745.1 Clostridia bacterium
CACGGACTTTACTTTATGAAGCTTTATCAGCACCGCTCCTATGTAATTGCCCTTGAGGGTGCAGAAAGCTGTGACGGAATGTATGTTGACGACAAAAAAGACGGTATGTCCTTTCGTAGCTACGGCAATTTATTGCTTATTGGAGGCGGTGACCATCGCACGGGTAAAAAAGGCGGCGGTTGGAGAGAGCTGCGTGACTTTGCAAAGAAAAACTATCCTTCAGCTACGGAGAAATTTCATTGGGCAGCTCAGGATTGTATGAGCCTTGACGGAGTACCGTATGTGGGCAGATATTCAAAAAATACAGCAGAGCTTTATGTGACCACGGGCTTTAATAAATGGGGCGTTACGGGCTCAATGGTTGCAGCTGATGTGCTCTCTGATATGATAACGGGCAGAAAAAATGACTATGAAGAGTTGCTGTCACCCTCCAGAAGTATGCTCAGACCACAGTTTTTTCTTAACGGATTTGAAACTGCAAAAAGCTTTCTTGTGCCAAGCAAAAAACGCTGTCCTCACTTAGGGTGTGCCCTGAAGTGGAACAGCGCTGAGCATTCATGGGATTGTCCTTGCCACGGGTCAAGATTTGACGGAAAGGGGACAGTGCTTGATAATCCGTCAAACGGAAATCTTGCCTGATGAGGCCGCAATCTCTTTTTTGAACTGTCGTTCTTTTATAAGGTAAATTACAATAAGGGGAATGTCTGCCATAATCCATGCAGCAGGCCCTGCGTAGCATACAGCATCGAAGCCGAGAGCAGGAGTAAGAATAAAAGCAACAGCAAGTCTGCCGAAGAATTCGCCGACACCTGCAATAGAGTTTGAATAAGTAAAGCCAAGGCCCTGAAGAGTATTGCGCATTACAAAAAGCACGGCAACACCGCTGTAGCACTGAGAAATTGCAAGAATGTATCTCTTTGCTGCAGCCATCATTTCGGGATTCATTTCATCCATAAACAGCTTTACCATAGGCTCGCCGAGAGAATAAAGGGTAAGACTCATAAACACGGAGATTGCCACATTGAGCAGGAAAATCTTCTTTACGTTGCTGACAATTCTCTGAAGATTTTTACTGCCGTAATTCTGTCCCACAAAGGTCTGGGTAGCAACACCGAGAGCAGACATCGGAAGATTGGTAAGGTTTTCAACTCTTGCTGCGGCAGTGAAGCCTGCAACAACGGCCTTACCGAAGGAGTTTACAACGCTCTGAAGACACATTGAGCCGATAGCCGTCATTGTAAACTGCAGGGATACGGGAATGCCAAGCTTAATCTGATGAATTGAGGTGTGAAGATGGGGCCTCAGCTCTCTGAGATGAATGTCAACATTTTTGTTGAATCTGAGAAGATAGATGCCGTTGAGAAGACAGGCAGTGAAATAGGAAATAAGAGTTGCAAGGGCCGCACCCTCAATACCCCACTGAAGCTCCTTTACAAAAAGTATGTCAAGAACGAAGTTCACAACTACACTTACTGAGAAAAAGTAAAGAGGCTTTTTGCTTTCGCCTACGGCTCTTGAAATTGCCGTAAAGTTGTTTGAAAGCATCTGTATGGGTATACCGTAGTAGAGAATGTTGATATATGCCGAAGACATATGAATAATATCTTCGTCAGTGCCTATAAGTCTAAGCAGAGGGTCAGAGAGTAAATGAGCGATAATTACAATAACAACACCTATTAAAAAAGCAAGGCTGATACTGTTTGCCGCGTAGTGAGAAAGCTTCTTTTTGTCGCCGGCACCGAAGGCGTGGGCAACGGGAATTGAAAATCCGCTGGTAAGTCCAAGGGCTGTGCCGATTATGAACGAGTTGATAGGCCCTACACTGCCTGCGGCAGCAAGTGCATCGGTGCTTATGTATCTGCCGACAATAATGTTGTCTACAAGAGTGTAGTTATATTGAAGCAGAGAGGAAAACATAATGGGCAGAGCGAATAGTATAATGCTTTTGATAGGACTGCCCGTAAGCATTGAGTTTTGTTTTTTCATATCAAGTAATCAATCCTGTTTTTTATTCAGGAATATTATACAATCTTTAAGGGTTTTGTCAATGGAGATAAAATTAATTTTAATTAAAACAAAGTGCACGAGTGTCAGCTCGTGCACAAATCTGTTATTTTTTTACTTAGCAACCGCAGCTTCTGTTGCAGTCATTCTGGCAGCAGTTACAACCACAGCCGTTACCGCCGAAAGCACCGTTACCGTTGCCGCAGCAGGAAATTAAGAGAATGAGGATGATAATCCATGAGCAATTGTTATTGCAGAACATTTTGTTGACCCCCTTTCATCATCATTATACGTGCAAGTTTAACTTGTGTTACTGAATAAGATAAATTATCAGAGTGAAAAATATAACGGGTGATAAAATGAAAAGTAAGCTTCCTCATATAACCATAGGTCAGAAAGAGTCTGACCCTTTCACTATAGGGGAAAGGTCAAAAACAAAGGAGCACACTGACAGATTAAGGTCAGACTTTTTGAAAATATCTGAAAATGAAAATCTTCAAAAATTAGCGAAAAATGAAGATTAAGAGAGATAAACTCAAAAATCAAATGGTCAAAGTTTATTTTTGACCATTTTTGACCTTTGAAATAAAAGTCAAACCGTCTATAATAAGAATTACAGTGAAGGTCAAAGACAGTCAAAGTCAAAGGAAGTGATTAAAAAATGAACCTTTCAAATGCAATTGCACGAATGATAACAGAAATGCTTGAAGAACAAAGCGAAATTGAAATTCAGCGAAACGTACTTGCTCAGGATCTGGGCTGTGTGCCAAGTCAGATTAACTATGTGCTCTCTTCAAGATTCACACCTGAGAGAGGTTATATAGTAGAAAGCCGCCGAGGCGGTAAGGGCTGTATAAGAATAACAAGAGTCAGCTACGACAAAAATACACTTTTAATGAAGGTTATAGGCTCTGTAGGTCAGAGTATAGATGAAAGGGCAGTAGATGCTCACCTTATGAATCTTCTTTATCACGAGCTTATTACCAAAAGAGATGCAGCATTGATTTCAGCGGCAACAAATGATAATACTCTTCGCGGACTGCCCACAGAAATCAGAGATCTTTTAAGAGCGACAATTTTCAAGCAGATGCTTTTAACAATAACCGAATAAATTAAGAGGAGGAATTTAATATGTTATGTCAGAATTGTAAGAAAAACGAAGCAACAACCCACATCAAGCGTGTTGTAAACGGCGAAGCTACAGAAAGCCACCTTTGCCATTCCTGTGCTCAGAATTCAGGCTTTGACGATTTCTTTGACGATTTTTCACTTAATCTGCCCGGAATTTTTTCATCATTCTTCGGCGACAGCATGTTCGCTCTCGGCGAATCAAAGCTTACACGCTGCGAAAAATGCGGCTGCTGCTTTGACGATATAATCAAAAGCGGTAAGGTAGGCTGTGCCGATTGCTACGAAAAATTCTACAATAAGCTTCTGCCGTCAATTCAGAGAATCCACGGCAAGGCAAAGCACGCAGGCAAGGTGCCCGTAATACACGAAACCGTAACAGCAAAAAAGGAAGAGCCAAAAGAAAAAACTGCAGAGGATAAAATTGCCGAGCTTAATTTACAGATGCAGAAAGCAATTGAAGAGCAGAATTTTGAACAGGCAGCAGTTTTAAGAGACGAAATAAAATCACTGAAGGGAGAAAACTGATATGAAATGGTATATGGATTTAGGCAATCAGGGCGATATTGTTCTCAGTACAAGAGTGCGTCTTGCAAGAAATCTTGTGGATTATCCCTTCCCTTCAAGACTTGATTCAAAAGAAAAAGAAGAGGTTTCTTCAATTATAAAGGAGGCTCTTTCTGACTATAATGAAAAAGCCCTCGGTAATATTGATATGGCGTCACTGACACCTGCCGAGGCAGTGTCACTTGCAGAAAAGCACCTTATCAGCCCTGAATTTGCTTCAGAAACAAGGGGCAGAAGTCTTCTCCTTTCTGAAAGTGAAGATGTAAGCATTATGCTTTGTGAGGAGGATCACGTAAGAATTCAGGTGATTTATCCCGGTCTTTCTCTTGAAGAGGCTTTCAGCACTGCTGAAAAAATTGACAGCCACCTTGAGAAAAAGCTCAGCTATGCCTTCAGCGAAAATCTCGGCTATCTCACTCAGTGTCCCACCAATCTCGGCACAGGCATGAGGGCTTCCGTTATGCTTCACCTTCCTGCACTTTCCAAAAAAGGTGCAATGCGTGGGCTTTCCACAACCGTTTCAAAGCTTGGCCTTACTCTCCGCGGATCTTACGGTGAAGGCGGTGAAACAAGCGGAGACATTTATCAGCTCAGCAATCAGGTAACTCTCGGAATTTCTGAAAGTGCCGCTATACAGAATCTTTCATCAATAGCATTACAGATTATTGCACAGGAAAAGCAGGCCCGCGCCGTTCTTGTGAAGGATGAAGATTTTATGGATAAAATTTATAGAGCTTACGGTATACTTAAAAGTGCCTACAAGCTCACCTCAAGAGAGCTTATTGGTCTTCTCTCTTATGTGCGTCTCGGCGCATCTGAGGGTATACTGAATGTACCTCTTGAAACACTTTCTGCTCTTTTTATTGAGCTTCAGCCGGCAACAATGAACGCTCAGAGTGAAGCACCGCTTTCACAGTCGCAAAGAGATATTCAGAGAGCTGAAAGGGTAAGAGAAGCACTTAACTGAAAAAACGGGTCTGCAAAAGCAGGCCTGTTTTTTTATCAGAGTTAAGAGTGGAGAGTTAAGAGTTAAGATGTGGTCGCAGATTTATACTTCCTTATACGGTCAGATATAGTCTGCGAAACAAATTATGCGTTAAATGGTAAAGAGCAGATTTTAAGCCTCTCCTGAAAGGAGAGGTGGATTCGTCGCAGACGAAGACGGAGAGGTTCTATAATCGGAGCGAAGCGACCCATATCTCAACTCTTAACTCTTAACTCTCAACACTAAAAAAACGAACGGAGGAATTGAAATGTACAAATTTACAGGCTTTACAGAAAAAGCAAACCGTGCACTTAACTCTGCAATTGAAATTGCAGAAAACCTCGGACACACATATATAGGCAGTGAGCATCTTCTTGCAGGTCTTATCCGTGAGGATAACGGCATAGGTAATTCTCTTTTAAGCTCAAAGGGTATGACGATTCAGCTTTGCGAAACCGCTATCAGAAGAAATGTCGGTGTGGGCATTCCTACCTCACTTTCACCTGAGGATTTCACACCCCGTTGTAAGCATATAATCGAGCAGTCCGTTACCCTTGCACGCAGAGAAAATTCAGGCTATATCGGTACAGAGCATCTTCTTATGGCTCTGCTTTCTGAGGAGGACTGTCTCGGTAGCCGCATACTTTCTGAAAACGGAATTTCCGTACCCTTGTTGCTTGATGAAATTTCAAAGGGCGCATCAGGCAAGCGCAACTACACTTCTGCTCTTTACCCTAAAAAAGGCTCAGGCAAAAGCAGTACACCCTCTCTTGACAAATACGGTCAGGATATTACAGCAAAGGCACTTTCAAACGAAATTGACCCTGTAATCGGCAGAGAAGAGGAGATTGAAAGAGTCATACAGATTCTGTCCCGCCGCACAAAAAATAACCCTTGCC
>JAFOXT010000483.1 GCA_017425745.1 Clostridia bacterium
ACGCAACAATTACTCTGTCTGTAAGATTCATATCACTCAGAATACCGTAAAGGATATCTGCTGCCTTAAAGCCGGATTCACCTCTGTTTTTAAGCTCAATACTGTAATAATAGCTGCCGTTTTCTTCAACGTAAGCCAATGCATCGTTTACTGTAAGAGCTCTGAGGTTGTCAGGGATATCATCTCCGCGTAAGCCCTGATAGGGAGCTTCGCCGTTTTCGTTTTTGAAATATTCACCGAAGTTGAGCTCGCGAAGCTCTTCATAGGTGTAATCACCGGGATAGTTTTCTGTTTTTCCGAAATGCTCAACGGCATTGCTTACCTCGTCAAGTGTGTCATCGTGAAGAACAATAAGCTTTTCGTCAGCAGTAAGGTGCAGGTCAAATTCAAAAATATCAGTTTCAAATGTCTCTGAATTTACGCAGCCCTCAAAGGCCATCATCGTGCCTTGAGGAAAAAGCCTTTTACCTGCCCTGTGAGCTGAAACCATTGAGTCGCCAAGCTTTGTTATGTATTGATTGGTAACGGTATAGTCCAAAGGCTCATCCTGCCACTGATAAGTAATAAGCTTATAAAGTCCGAACACAAGAACAGCAATTGTAAGCAGAAAAATCAGTATCGCTCTGATAATTCTGAAAAGCAAGGAATGCTTTTTTTCTTTTCTCTTTTTCATAGCCATATATCCTTAAAAATATTATACGTTTTCAGCCTCAAGCTTTGCCTTGGCTTCAGCTCTGATAACCTCAAGCTCTGCCATGATTTTTTCTTTGCGCTTGCCTGTAAAGTTATCGAACATCATAATAATACCGGGAATAAGATTACCGATAATACCTGGAATAACAACGAGAAGGAAAATTCCGTGAAGAGTTTCGGGAGTCTGCACAGCCTCAACCATCTGATCGCCGACCTTCTGTGCACTCTGATAACCGATAAGTGCAAGACCGCCGTTAACGAGAAGTTCTTTCCAAAGGTCAGCAATTCTTGACACCATTGTGCTGAAAGCAAAAACCATGCCCTCGTTACGCTGAGCAACGCCATACTTTTTATAGCTCTTCCATTCTATGTAGTCTGTTGAGTCGGCAAGTAATACTCGTTTAGCTGCACTCATACCTGCGTTGGGAAGACCGCCGATAGCAATAAGAATACCTACAACCCAGAGGTTGCCGTAGCCCATAATAGCAAGAAGAATGTAACAGATACCTGTGAGCATATAGCCGGCTACAACAATATCTCTTGATGAAAGCTTTCTGCCGATAAAGGGAACTGAGAAAAGACCTGCATAGGAAAGAGCTGATGAGCCCATTTCAACATAAGCCTTCATGCCGTATCTGTTAAGTGTCTGCTTGTAGAAGAAGGGAAGTGCATTATAGCATACTCTTCTTACAGATTCGATGCAGTTGCAAAGGCAAAGAAGAAGGAGAGGTCTGTTGAGAATAATAAGCTTGTAGTCAATTTTAATTTTCTTGTCATCCTTGGGAGGAAGAACAATGTTTCTCTCCTTAAGGGGATAAGCATAGTAATAAGACCCATAATGCCGAAAAGAAGAGCAACTGAGAAGAAAGCCCACTTTTCTGAGTTGTAGTCGCCGCCACGGGCTTCAATAATAATCGGAACAAGCCAACCTGGGAACATTGAGCCGAGAGTTGAAGCTACCTGAGCTACTGTGTAGAAGTTCTTTCTTGATTTTGCGTTGGGGGTCATTCGTACTGAAAGAGTAGAAAGTGCTACATCATAAAATGTGTCTGCAATATTGAACACGAGATAAAGCGCAAAGCTCCAGACGAGATTAAACATAAGAGAGCCTGAGGGTACAACAAAAAGCAGCACAGATGCAAGCGTGAAAGGAATGGCGGAAGCCATCATAAAGTTTCTTGCGTTACCCTTGCCTGAACGGTTGTTGTCGAGCATAGCACCGACAATAGGTGCAATAAGAATGTTTACTGCTGTGGTGGTTGATTTCATTGCAACCATATGGCTTGATTTAAGACCCATATAGTCATACATAAACTGATCGGTGTATGTGCTTACGGAGTCCTGACCCATACAGTTACCGAATACACCTGATACATAACCCATCTGCTCCTTGAAAGCTACATCAGGGTTATCCATAAATTTCTGAAGCTTTTCTTTAAATTTTCCCATTGTATTTTTCTCCTTAAATTAAATTTCTCCGCCTTCGGAAAGATATTTTATAATAAGCTCTGCAAAAAGGGTGTTTGCCCATGAAAACCACTTGCGGGTAAATTTCTGAGGCTTATCTTTATGAAAGCTTTCGTGCAACAGTTCATTAACAGCCATAAGAAGTGGTTCAATATCCGTAATATCCATAATTGCCATATTAGAAACT
>JAFOXT010000484.1 GCA_017425745.1 Clostridia bacterium
AAAGTCTGTTTTCCTTAGCACCGTGGAAAATGAATACAACACCTGCCATAAATGCAAGGAGCAGTATAATCCATTCTGATGCGGTGATAACAAATCCTGAGAGAGAAGCAATTCCCATTTGCTGAATTGCATAGTTAATAAGCGTTACAAGAAGAATGAGCATAAATACAAGAATCTCTGAAAGCTTAAGTCTGTTTCTGAACACAATGTCCTTGTTTCTCATCAAAGCTGTTGCGAGTATGGCTGAAAAAAGTACATATCCGATGAAAAAATTTAAGCGGCTCTTCTGTATAGAATGTTGGGTCAATATCCATCGTAAAGAGGAAATAAGTATAAACACTCACACCGAGGCTTCCCACAGTACCGATTATCAGGAAGGGTGAATGAAGCTTGTCTTCCTTGTCCAGAGCAAAAATAGCAATTGCTGCAGCAAGAAGAGTGAACATCATATCAAAGCTGAAGAAATCTATACTGATATATGTGAACACAATTACTGCCACAACCGACACCCACTGAGAATAAAGATATCTGATTTCGCCAAGCTTTTCTTTTTTGCTTTTCACAAAAAGCAGACCGAAAGCTACTCCAAGGAAACAAACAATATAAGCAATTATTGAAATAATCATAGATTCTCTTGTGCCGTAATATCCTGCGGTTTCAATTGTCCAGTGAAGCACCATATAGAAGTAAAGGGCAAGCGGGGACACTGCATCAAGCATCAGAATGATAGGAAGTATCATAACTGCATCAAGAATAAGACAGTTTGCATAGCCGAGATGGATTGAAAAAATACTGTTTATAAGAGCAAGAGTGATAATAACACCTGCCGACCATAAAACGGAAGCACCCTCACAGAAGGAAAAACTGCTTCGTCTTTTTCTTATTACATAGAAAGTAAATGCCTGACCGGCTATCATCGGTATAAAAGCAAATACAGCCTTAAGTGCAATTGAAAGCTCCTGCCACAGTGCGGTAAAAATAAGTCCGATACCGCCTGCAACGAGAAGTGAGCCGAGAACGGCAATAATTACCGTAGCTGTACTCATATAGGTCTTGTTGCCTTCCTCAACGGTAGTGTTTCGCTTTTCACCGTAAATAAGCATTTCAATGGGTACGGAGAAAACCTCTGAAAGGCTGATGAGCATTTGTGAGTCGGGCTGAGTTCTGCCGGTTTCCCAGCTTGAAATTGCCTGACGGGTGACATGCAGTTCTTCTGCAAGCTTGTCCTGAGTGAAGCCTTGTTCGCTTCTGAGCTTCTTGATGTTTTTTGAGATTTTGTTCATCATAATCTCACCTCCTGACTTTTTTATAGCATAAATTTACTTAAAAGTCACGCAACAATCTGTTGCAACGCTGTTTTCGGGCGAAAAAAAGCATACTGCACCGAAAAATGCAGTATGCAGAGCTTATTATAATGTCTGATCAAAGAGCCAGTTCCATACATTTTTATCTCTGTAGAATCTGTCCCAACAGTTGTGGCCGATAGTTTTGTACTCCGTATATTTCACGTGTTCAACACCCATATCCTTCAGTGTGTTATATACTGTGCGTGAATGTTCGGGATTTACAAGGGTGTCACCTTTGTTCTGAGCCATCCATAAGGGTGTGTCCTTGAGAAGTATAATTTCTTCGTCTGAGGTAAGGAAGCTCGCTCTGTATCCGCAGGTGGGCATAGCTGCCGCGTATTTACCCGGATGACGGATAACCTGATCAAACGTGCCTGCACCGCCACGGGAGTCACCGGTCACATAAATTCTTTTGGTATCAATGGGATAATTCTCAAGAATGTAATCGTCAATAAGACTTGTGAGAGCAGCATCCATATCATCATCTTCCCAGTTTCCTGTTTCGTGAAGCTGAGGCATAAGAATAAAGCAGGGAGTACCGTTTTTCTTTATACCTCTGAGAAGTGAAAGCATTACGTGACATTGATTGTCATTGCCTCTTTCGCCTGAGCCGTGAAGAAAAACAACCATAGGATAAGCTTTACCTTCTTCAATTTTATCGGGAGCTTTCAGTCTGAAGGGAAGCTCTCTTTCTTCGTGAAGATAACGGAAGCCCTCGATTGATTTATCAAAAAGATAGGGGACAGGGTCGGTGTTTATTCCTTCTTGAAGAGCAGGCTGAGACGGATAAATTCCTAAGATACCTACAAAGAAAAGATAAACGGAAAGAATTGCCGATATAATACTGTTTAACTTAATTTTCTCCTCCTTTAAGTTCTGTAGCCTAATTATATCACAATATATATGCGATAACAATATGTATAATATTTTTTTATTTTATTATAATTTGTTGTTTAAATTGACAACGGAACTTTAAAGTGGTACAATGTGTAAAAATAATATTTAGGGAGAAACAAAATGAACGAACAAGTCAAAAAACAAAAGCAGGTAAAGACAAGTGAATTTGTGCTTTATCTTATGGGTGTATTTTTCTACACCACAATGTCAGGTATGCTCAACGCAAACCGCAGCGCTTATCTGGTAAATGTAATCCATCTTGAATCACATCAGACAGCCTTTTTCAATGCAATTACAGCAATTGTGCCTTTCGTGCTCAATTTCTTTATTGTAATGTATATTGACGGCAGAAAAGTTGGTAAAATGGGTAAATTCAGACCCCTTTCATTAATTACCATTATCCCTATGGGAATTCTGTTGTTCCTTACATTCTGGGCGCCTCCGGCACTTTCAGGCAACCTTCTTATGATTTATGTAATCACAGTTGCTATTCTCTGGGCTGTATGCGGCTCATTCGGTAACTCAATCAATATGGTTGCCAATGTAATGACCACAAACCTTAAAGAGCGTGATCAGGTGCTTTCATTCAGAAGCATTTCCTCTGCTGTAGGTAATTCAGCACCGCTTGTAATTCTTCTTGTTATCGGTCTTATCTGGAAAAACAACGAAGGCCTTCAGTACCTTATCGGTGCAGGTCTTTGCGGTGCAGTTGGTGTGATTACAGTTCTTCTCGGTATGAAGATTGTAAGAGAAAGAGTAACATATTCAGCAGAAAGACAGAATCCTCTTCTCGGCTTCAAGGAAATTATTACCAACAAATATGCACGTACAATTATTTTCTCTGAATTCCTCAAATCCTTCAGAGGTATTTCAACCTTTATGGAAAGCTTTATAGCTATTGCTGTTTTAGGCGATGCTTCAAAAAAGATTATCTTTGTGCTTCCCGTTGGTATCGGTACTGCAGTAGGTATGCTTGTAATCAACTTCCTTCTTAAAAAGTTCGATTCACGTGTACTTTATATTGCAAGCGGTATCTATTCAGTATGTGCAAACATTATTGCTTTCACAGTTGGTTATATGTATTTCAAAAATCCCAATACAATTCTTCTTATTGTATTTGTTGCCTTCCTTTTCCTTATCGGTCTTCAGTTCGGTGCGTCAAACCTTCTTCCCAGTATGTTCCAGGCTGACGTGCTTGAAGATATCGAGCTTAAAACAGGCAAGCGCTTTGATGCATCCTTCCCCTTTGTTATTTCAATCGGTACTCTTATCAGCGGTACAATTGCATCAACTGTTGCTCCTATTATCCTTTACGGCGAAAACTCAATTATTCACTACATTCAGCCCACAGAGCTTATTCCCAACCCTGTGCAGACAACAGAAACAAAGATTCTTCTTCTCTTCTTCTACACAATTGTTCACGGTATTATGATGTTCCTTGCAGGTGCACCCTTCTTCAGATATAAGCTGACAGGTAAAACAAAGCAGGATATTCATGAAGCTGTAATTGCAAAGAGAGAAACCAACGGCTGATAATGAGCCTTAAATCTGTTATAACAAGAATATTCTTTCCTTTGAAATGTCCTCTCTGCGGTGAGCTTGTGCCCTTGTCGGATGAAGTGTGCCCTTGCTGCAGAGGAGAATTAAGGAAGGTATCACACGATTACTGCATTCACTGTGCCGCAGATTATAGCAAGTGTAGCTGTGCTCCCGATAAGCCAAAGCTGGACAGCGTTGCGGCAGTGTGCTATTATTCGGGTAAAGCAAGATGGCAGATAGCACTTTTTAAGTTTGCTTTTCAGAAAAATCTTGCATCGACCTTGTCGCTTGAAATGAGTGAAAGAGCAGCTGAGGCTTTCAGCAATGTAAATTTTGATTTGGTGACATATGTGCCGATATCAGAAAAATCACTTGAAAAAAGAGGCTTTAATCAAAGTGAGCTTCTTGCAAAAGGCGTTGCTGAACGACTGTTTGTTCCGCTTCAAAAAACACTTCTGAAAATAAAAGAAACAGAATTCCAGCATACATTAGGAGAAAAGGAAAGACTCAGCAATCTTGAAGGAGCCTTTGGACTTTCAGATAATGTATCCGTAAGAGGTAAAACGGTACTTCTGTGTGACGACATAAAAACAACGGGAGCTACCCTTAAAGAGTGTTCTGATGTGCTTTATAAAAATGGTGCAGAAAAGGTGTGCTGTCTGGTTTATGCAGTAACGGATTATATGTCTGACTTTTAATTTATGCAAAACTAAATCCCTCGGAGTGATTTCCGAGGGATTTTTGTTGAGTTGAATTTTATTTGCCGATATATTTGAAGGTAGCATTCACTGCTTTGTTTGCAGTTTTTGTGAGAGCTGTAAATGCAGTTTCAATTGCGCTGGGCTCAGGATCTTCGATAACGCCTGCAGCAGCAAGTGCTTTGCCAAGGTTCTTTTCAGCTGCCTTCCATGCATCGATATCTACTACTGTTTCATTGAGAAGTGCTTTTACTTCAGCTATTGCAGCTTCAACAGCAGCCTTGTTTGCGTTTGAAATTTCAGACTTGTCAGCCTCATCCCATGCAAGCATATATTCTTTTACTGTGTTTGTAAGTCTGCCGTTATTGAACTGAGGATAAGCCTCAGGATTTGAGTAAACGTCAACCATATTGTTGTCGGTCATAATGCGGATAGCAAGACCGAGAGCAACGTCATTATGGGGAAGAAGCTCATGAGCCTGACCCTTGAAGAGCCATGTTGAGCAGGGGAGAAGACCTGTTGTTGTGTCAACCATACCATCGGGTGAAAGGTGGTTGTGCTCGGGATTGCTGCAATATGTGCCGGCTGCCTTGTAATCTTCACCTAAAGTTGTGCCGAGATCAGCAAAGGTTACGCCGAGAGTTGTTGAAGCAGCATGGATAACGCGGTCTGCGTTTGTTGTTTTGTAATCTTTACAGATGGGGAAGAGGTTAACATCATAGCAAGCAACGTCGCCTACAATACAACCGCTGTCCATAAGGCTGAAGAGATTATCCTTGAAACGTGATCTTGACTCCATAAAGCTGTCAACCTTATCTCTGAGATAATCATATTCCTCGCCCTGAAGCCAGATTTCTCTTGCTTCTTCATAGTAATCAGTGGGGCAAAGTGCCCAGATAATTGTTGAATGGCGTGCGGCAATGTCAACAACACCTGCAGCAAGACCGCGGAGTGCATTCATAAGAACATCCTTCGGGAGAATGCGAAGCACTATATTTACAAGGTAAGCAAGATATGTATCACCGAGAAGACCTACAATTACGTTTTCGTAAAGGTCGTCTTCATTATAGAAGCTGAGGTTATCAGTAAAAAGGTCACCGATAATGTTTGAACCGTCAAGAGCGGGCTCAACAAAAACAACCTTTTTGATAAGACTGTAATCCTCGGGGTATTCATCAAGATATCTTACAGCAATTGTACCGCCAAGACTGATTGAGCAGATTTTAATCTGCTTTGCACCTGTCTGGGGAATAACAACATCGTGAATGTAATGGTGAAGATGCTCAGTAATTGAAATTACGTCACCGAGTGAGTCGTAGCCGAAGTAATAAACGTCGTCTTCACCTACGATTTCGCCAAGCTCCTCAACGGGAAGGAACTTGTAGTATTCCTCTTTAACCTCAGCAGGAAGCTCACTCATAGGCATTTCGTAGCAGGGCACATCAATGGGGTTAGTGTAATTACCCTGTGTATCCTTTTCAACAACCCAGAGCGCCTTGTGTGCAGCTTCATACATTGCATCTGCAAGACCCATATCCTTTCTGAAGATAATTGCCTTGAGAAGAGGAAGAAGTGCAGTTTTGAGAAGAGCGGGAACTTCAATTCTTAAGGGCCATGCGGTAATGTATTTGCCGTCATCATCCTTAGCCCAGTTGCCGTTTTCATCAAGAAGGTAAGTGTTGTTCTGGCTCATACCGTGAACAAGAATTACGGGTGTATCCCTGTCGTAATCAGCCACATAGTCTGATTTTGCTGATGACATTACAGCTGTGCATGAAAAGAGCATAACAGTAGCCATAATAACAGCGATGATTTTTTTTGTTTGTTTCATTTTTGTTGTTTCTCCTTTGCTGAATTTTAAATGTGTTTACATTTTATACCGATTGTTTGAAGAAATCAATAGAAAAATGTGCAAATCGACAGCTTTTTTAACTTTAATTGCAACATAGTGTACCTAAATGTGAACATTTTGCTTACGGATACACGAAAACTTAAAAATTCTTGACTTAAAATCTTAAATATGGTATCATTTGTGAGGTTTAATAATCAATTCTGATTAAATCAAAAGAAAATTAATTTCGGAGGTAAATCAAATGAAAAGAAACTTCAAAAAAGTTCTTGCAGTTGCTCTTGCACTTGTTATGCTTTCAAGCACATTCGTTGTAAGCTTTGCTGCAGTTGAACTCAATCCGGATGCAGTAGCTAAGCATTACGGTCAGTACAAGAATTATGTTCTTCTTGGTGACAGTGCTGCAAGTGGCTACCGTGACGAAATCACTGACAACGATGCAGCTTATAACGAACTTCATATGGACTCAACATATTACAGATATACAGGTTCATATTCTGACGTTCTTGCAAACGCTATTATCGAAGATCAGAGCATGACAGCTCTTGCTGCTCCCGGCTTCAGAACAATTGAAATGCGTTA
>JAFOXT010000485.1 GCA_017425745.1 Clostridia bacterium
TGGCTCTTAACACAAGCGGTGCTGCTCAGCTTCCCGCAACAATGATTACAGTTATTCTTTTTGTATTCTCAATGTCACTCTGGAGAGCTCCCGTTGTTGCTCTTATGCCAGACCTTACACCTCCCGAGCTTCGTTCAGAGGGTAACGCCGTTATCAACCTTATGGGCGGTATCGGTTCAGCTGTAGGTATGGTCGCAGGTACAATCGGTATTGCACTCTGCACACTTTTTGCAGGCTACAGCAAGGCTGAAATCAAGGCTGACGAAACATTATCATTCCCCTATGTATTCATCGTAGGTTCACTTGTTATGATTATTGGTATGCTCGTTCTCCTCTTCTTTGTTAAGGAAGAAGACACAAGCATCCAGATTAAGGGCGACAAGAATCAGTATGCTGACCAGAAGGCTCTCAAAAAGGCTCAGAAAGAAGCTGCTAAGCAGAAAAAGGCTGAGCTTAAGGCTATGAAGCTTTCAAAGGGCGAAAGAAAGAGCCTTGTATTTATGCTCGGCACACTCTTCTTCCTCTTCTGCGCTTCAAACGCAATTACAACCTTCTTCTCACTCTTCGCTCAGGAAATTCTTCATATGATTACCTCCGAAGCTACCTTCATTATGCTCATCTTTGCAGTTTGCTCAGGTGCAGCAGCAATTCCTGCAGGTAAGTTCGGTTCAAAGTTCGGCAGAAAGAAGACAATTATTGCAGGCCTTGCAGTATTCCTTGTAGCATTCATCGTATTCTTCGGTGTATTCCTTGGTATGCTCGGCGGCAAGAACCTTTCAATCAGCGACTACGTTTCAGTTAACAACGCTTATATCGCAGTTGACGAAAACATCAACGCATACAATGCAGACCTTTCAAATGCTGCTCAGCTTGAAGGCAGAACACTTGACGAAAAAGAAGTTCTCAGCATTGAAGGCTACCTTGCTTACAAGAACGGCGAAGCTGCAGAAGGCACAGAAGCTTACTATGAGGTTTACGATGCTCACCTTGTTGAAACTCTCGGCGAAGGCATCTATGATGACATTATCGGTATTGCTAACTCAATCCTCGGCACAGAAGCAACTGCTTTTGAAGTTGCACTCGCAGCAATTGTTGAAACCGTTGACAGTGTAACAGCAATCCTTCGTGTACTCATCTATCCCGTTCTTATCCTTGGCGGTGCTGCTAATATGTTCATCACAGTTAACACACTTCCCCTTGTACTTGAAATCGGCGGTGTTGAAAAGGTTGGTACATTCACAGGCTATTACTACACAGCTACATTCTCAGCTCAGATCGCTTCACCCATCGTATACGGCTTTATCAGAATGTTTGCAGGAACCTATATGTCACTGTTCTATTACAGCCCCATAATGTTCGCTCTTGCAATTATCCTTATTATGTTCGTTAAGCACGGCGAAGCAGTTCCTCAGGAAATCATCGACAAAATCGAAGAGGAAAACGCTGACTGATAAAACTTAACAGCTAAAAGCAATAAGCCCCGGAATCGTAACGGTTTCGGGGCTTTAACTGTATAAAAAACTCGCATAAGAATGCAAAATGCAAAGTGCAAAATGCAAAATGAAGGGTCGCTTCGCTCCAAATTATATCCGTTTTGAATTGTTTGCAGGCTTTAATCTATGTGCCGCCAAAGCAAATAGCTAAATTTGGTGGGTAGATTTTCTTTCATTTATGAATATAAAGGCGGATAAAATCGACTCTTTACAATATTTAACCTAACTATCTCCGCAGACTATCGCTTTTGGTTTGTTTAAATATAAATTTGCGACCACAATTTTGCATTTTGCACTTTGCACTTTGCATTTAAAAAAGCGGTCCAAAAACGAACCGCTCAACACACCCATAATACCACAAAATAATACTGAAAGTCAACGGCTTTGGAGAAATAAAAACCAATTTCTCCCTATTGCATAAATGGGTGTTTGAAAGTTTAGCTATTATTACATATTGAAAAAATGATTTTTTCGTGCTATACTGTAGTCACAGAAAGGGAAAGGTGATACCGATGTACAGGTAAAAACCTAAAGGAACTTTCAGAAAGAAAAATAAAAAAGGTTAAATAAAAAGCAGAATAAATCCTACCTGGCGGTAAGGAAGCTTAAAACCTTAAAAATCAAAAGACGAAAGTTCCGAAGAAAAACAGCCTTCCTGAAAAACATCAGACACGATGACATAGATAAAAAAATAAACAAAAATAAAAAAGTGTCAGATGAGTAAAACGAAGGCAAAACAATCTGTAGAAAGTGAGGATAACAAAAGATGTTAGATATCAAGAGTTCAATGAAATAACCCCCCGACCGTAAAAGATGTGTAAAGAAACATCGGTCCGGGGGTTATTTCAATTTTAATTGTATTATTCATTGTTCATTATTCATTTTTCATTAATTTCCGTTAAGTCCGTCAGGGGCTTTATTTTTTTGCCCTGAAAAAGCAAAAAATTAAACTTTATTGCGTTAAAAGGCCAAATTTTATACACACTGAACAAAAAACAATGCACAAAATTATTCAATATCCCGTTGTTTTTTTATTCAATATGTGGTAAAATGGTCGTGTTATCGTCAGTCGGAACAATCCGATGCGTGATACGTAATATTCAGACCTTGTAAGAATAAGGTCACAGGAGGTTTTGGAATTGAAAACATTCGCAGTTAATAACATCAGAAACGTGGCAATCGCAGGTCACACAGGTAAGGGTAAAACAGCTCTCGCAGAAGCAATGCTCTACGTTGCAGGTGTTACAGACAGACTCGGCAGAGTTGCAGACGGCAACACAATTATGGACTATGATGCAGAAGAAAAGAAGCGCAAGTGCTCAATTTCAGCTGCTATGTGCTCTCTTGAATGGAGAGATACAAAGATAAATGTACTCGATGCTCCCGGTAAGTTTGACTTTGCAGGCGGTATGGCTGAAACAATGCGTGCTGCTGACTGTGCTCTTATCGTAACATCAGCAGGTTCAGGTATCGACGTTGGTCTTGAAAAAGCAATCAAGGCTGCAGATGCAAGAAACATTGCAAAGTTCTTCGCAGTTACAAAGGTTGACTCAGAAAACCGCGACTTCTACAAAACATTTGACATTCTCAAGAACGAGTTGGGCAACAAGCTCTGTCCCGTTGTTGTTCCCTATATGAACGGACCCGTTTGCGAAGCATTCGTAAACCTTTGCTCAAACAAGGCTTACAAGTATCCCAACGGCCGTCCCGTTGAAATTGACATTCCCTCAGATGCTAACATCGAAGCTATGAGAGCTGCTCTTGAAGAAGCAGTTGCTACAGTTGACGAAGCACTTATGGATAAGTTCTTTGAAGGCGAACCCCTTACAAAGGAAGAAATCATCGAAGGTCTTACAAAGGGCGTTGAAACCGGTGAAATCTATCCCGTATACGCACTTTCAGCTACAAAGGTAGACGGCTGCGATATGCTTCTTGACGCTCTCGTTTACTCAGCTCCCTCACCCGATAAGGCTAAGCCCGAAATGGCTGAAACAGAAGACGGTGAACCCATCGAAATCGAATGCAAGGCTGACGCACCTCTTGCAGCAATCTGCTTCAAGACAATCGCTGACCCCTTCGTTGGTAAGATGAGCTTTGTTAAGGTTCTTGCAGGCAAAATCACACACGACACACCTGCATTCAACGCTCGTACAGGTGAAAGCCAGAAGATGGGCAAGCTTGTAGCTGTTAAGGGTATCAAGCAGGAAGACATCAGCGAAATCGGTCTTGGTGACATCGGTGTTATCACAAAGCTTTCAGGCTTCAAGACAGGCGATACTCTCTGCTCCCCCAAGAAGCCCTTCCAGCTTAAGGGTGTAAACTTCCCCAGCCCCTGCCTTCCCATGGCTGTTAA
>JAFOXT010000486.1 GCA_017425745.1 Clostridia bacterium
AAAGTCAGCAAACATCGTAGGTCAGACTATGCGTCTTAATCCCCACGGTGATGCTGCTATCTATGAAACTATGGTGCGTCTTTCGAGAGGTAACGAGGCACTTTTAAATCCCTTTGTTGACTCAAAGGGTAACTTCGGTAAGGCTTATTCAAGAGATATGCACTACGCTGCGCCACGATATACCGAGGCTAAGCTTGAAAGCATCTGTAACGAGCGTTTCAGAGATATTGATAAAAACACAATCGACTTCGTTGACAACTACGACAGCTCAATGAAGGAGCCCTTGCTTCTTCCTGTAACCTTTCCGTCAATTCTTGCTAATGTAAACTTAGGTATTGCCGTTGGTATGGCTTCTTCAATCTGTTCATTCAACCTTAAAGAGCTTTGCGAAACAACAATTGAGCTTATAAAAGACCAGAATCACAACTGCATTGATACCATGCCTGCTCCAGATTTTATCGGTGGCGGTACAATCCTCTATAACAAAGAGGAGATGGAAGAAATCTACCGTACAGGCCGTGGCGGTATCAAGGTAAGGGCAAACTACACCTATGACAAGGATGAAAACTGCATTGACATCAAGCAGATCCCTCCCACAACCACTGCCGAAGCAATTATTGATAAAATAATTGAAAGAGTAAAAGCAGGTTCAATCAAGGAAATTACTGATGTCCGTGATGAAACCGATAAGGCAGGTCTTAAAATTACAATTGACCTTAAGCGCGGTACAGACCCCGATAAGCTTATGACAAAGCTTTATAAGCTTACACCCCTTGAGGACAGCTTCTCCTGCAACTTCAATGTGCTTGTAGACGGCTATCCCAGAGTTATGGGCGTTAAGGACATTATTATTGAGTGGATTCGCTTCAGAGGTAAGTGCGTTTTCAGACGTGTAAGCTTTGATCTTCAGAAGGCAGAGGACAGACTTCATCTTCTCAGAGGTCTTGAAAAAATCCTTCTTGATATTGACAAGGCGATTGCAATTATCCGTCAGACTGAGGAAGAATCTGAGGTTGTTCCCAACCTTATGAAGGGCTTCGGAATCGACGAAATTCAGGCTGAATATGTAGCTGAAATCAAGCTCCGTCACCTTAACAGAGAGTACATTCTCAAACGACTTAAGGATATTGAAAACCTTGAAAATACAATTGCTGAAATGAAGGATATTCTTTCATCAAAGGCTAAAATCAGAAAGATCATCATCGGCGAGCTCAATGAGGTTATCAAGAAGTACGCTCAGGAAAGAAAGACTCAGCTTCTTGATTGCAGTGATATTGAAGAAGAGCTGAGTGAGCCTGAGGTGCCTGATTATCCTGTAAATGTTTTCTTTACAAAGGAAGGCTACTTCAAGAAAATTACTCCGCTTTCACTTCGTATGGGCGGTGAGCATAAGCTTAAGGAAAACGATGAAATCGTTTTCAGTATGGAAACCTCCAACGCAAAGGAGCTTCTTTTCTTCACTGACAAGTGTCAGGTTTATAAGTCAAGAATCAGCGATTTTGCAGACTCAAAGGCAAGTGTTCTCGGTGAATATATTCCTTCAAAGCTTGAAATGGAAGAGGGCGAAAACGCAATCTTTATGGTTGTAACCGACGATTACAAGGGCTATATGATGTTCTTCTTTGATAACGGCAAGTGTGCAAAGGTTAACCTTTCTTCTTACGCAACAAAAACGAACCGTAAGAAGCTCATAAAGGCATACAGCGACAAATCACACCTTGCAAGGATTCTCTATCTTCCCGAGGATAAGGAAATTGTAATTGAAACAACGGGTGGCAGATGTCTTCTTGTTGACACATCAATTATTCTTCCTAAGGCTATGAAGGACACCCAGGGTGTTGCTTGCATAACACTTAAAAAGAACCAGAAAATTTCAAAGGTACGCGATTATGTTGACGGTGAATTTACAAGACCCTCACGCTATAAGGCGAAGAGTCTGCCCTCAACAGGCGCTGTAATTAGCAATGAGGATGTTATCAAGAAGAATAATGTGACCTTTGAGGGCTTTGAAGGCTTCTGATAAAAAGCTGACCTGACTTAAAAATGCAAAATGCAAAGTGCAAAATGCAAAATTAAGGTCGCAGGTCAGATGCCTTTAAACTTATAAATTTATTCTGCGGAAACAATGCTCAGAATCAGAAGGCTCCGTCGATTATAAAAAATAGAATTATAACTCGATGCTTTGGCGGTGCACCATTTAAAGATTTAATAAATCTAAGGCGGATATAATCCGGAGCGAAGCGACCCGACATTTTGCATTTTGCACTTTGCATTTTGCATTTAAAAAGGGTTTTATCGCTTCAGAAATACAAGTAAAAAACAACTCCCTTACTTTAAAAAGT
>JAFOXT010000487.1 GCA_017425745.1 Clostridia bacterium
CGTTACCTTGTCAGTAAAGGCGTTCCTGAGGACAGAATAATAATGGAGGATAAATCTACTTCTACCATAACGAACTTTAAATATTCCCACGAAATTATGAAAGAAAAGGGACTTCCTGATGATTCTGTTGTGTTTGTCACCAACGGTTATCACGTTTACCGAGGAGCCTCTTATGCAAAAGCAGAAGGTCTTACGGTTACTCATCTGGGTACAGATATAATATGGTATACCATACCGATGAATTATCTGCGTGAGATGCTGGCTGTTCTTAAAATGTGGGTATTTGACTGACATAAAAAGCACCTTGTGGTTATCACAAGGTGCTTAAGTTTTTATTTTTTAAGTTCGATACCCTTAGCAGCAAGAGAATCAATAATTGAATTTACAACATTCATAACTTCGTCTCTTGTAAGAGTCTTTTCAGGGTGAACGAAGAAGAGTCTTACGGTAATTGACTTGCCGTTTTCGTCTTCGTAAGTATCAACAACCTGAATGTCCTTGATAAGTGCGCAGTCTGCAGCCTTAACAGCTTCACCGATGGGTGCAAACTTATCAGTTACAAATGAAAGGTCGATTTCAATTCCGGGGAACTTTGAGGGCTCATCGTACTTGATGTCGTTAGCTTTAATAGCTGAGAATGCTCTTACGTCAATTTCAGCAAAAACAACGTTAGCCTTCTTGTCAATCTTCTTGAGCACTGTGGGATGAACAAGACCCATAACACCGATTTCTACTCCTTCGCAGAAAATCTTGTTGAGATTCTTGGGGTGCTCATAGCTGTGAGTAGCTTCAATTGTCTTAAAGCTGAGAGCAGCGTGCTTGATGTCGCCTGTAAGAACTGTAAGAATATCACGGAGTTCGAAGTAAAGCTCCTGAGCTGATTTTGTCTTTGAGAAAAGAGTAACTGCAAGGTTCTTCTTTTCGTTGCACATACCGTCTTCCTTAAGTCCGTCAACTGCACGACCAATTTCGAAAATGCCGAATGAAGGAGCGTAGCTTGTATTTGTCTTAAGCTGACAGAGCTGAGTGGGGATAAGTGACTTACGAAGAGTAGCAATGTTGGGGTTGGTTGCGTTTGTAAGACCAACGTTTTCCTCAATTTCAATGCCGAGGCTCTTGCATTCGTCGTAGCCCATCCAGATGTATGAGTGAAGCTCGTGAAGACCGAAGCTCTTTACAAGAATATTCTTGATTCTGTCTTCAGTTGTCTTTTCAATGTCAGCACGTACGGGATAAAGAGGTGACTTTGTTGTGTTGATATCAAAGTTGTCATAGCCGTAAATACGGGTGATTTCTTCGATAATGTCAGCCTTGATTGTAACGTCCTTTGTGCTTCTCCATGAGGGTACGTCAACGCTGAAGCTGTCGCCCTGAAGGTCAACACCGAAGCCGAGAGCTGTAAGTGTCTTTACAATTGTATCGTTGCCGATTTCAATACCTGTGTAACGGTCAACAAAGTTCTTGTCAAACTTAAGATTGATTTTATCGTATGTGAAGCCTCTTTCATCTGTGAGAGCTGAAACAACCTTAGCGTCAGCATCGATATCCTGAAGAAGTTTGATGAATCTTGCAATTGCAGGAACAGTCATTTCGGGGTCGAGACACTTTTCATATCTCATTGAAGCATCTGTTCTGTGAGCAAGCTTAACTGTTGACTTACGTGTTGAAACTGCGTTGAAGGTTGCTGATTCAAGAGTAAGAGTTGTTGTATCTTCAACAATTTCACTGTCAAGACCACCCATAATGCCTGCAATAGCAACGGGTGTGTCACCGTTACAGATCATAAGTGTGTTGGTGTCAATATTTCTGTCAACACCGTCAAGAGTCTTGAAGGTGAAGGGCTCATCGAAGCGCTTAATTCTGATTTTTTCTACCTTTCTTGAGTCGAAAGCGTGCATAGGCTGACCCATTTCAAGCATAAGGTAGTTGGTAAGGTCAGCAAGAAGGTTGATGCCTCTCATACCGCAATAGAAAAGTCTGATTCTCATATTTACGGGGCTGACATTCTTTGTGATGTTGTCGAGCTTGATGCATGAATATCTCTGGCAAAGCTCGTCTTCAATTTTCATATCAATCTTTTCGAGATTGTCATACTTTGAAAGATCAACAGTTTCAAGGGGCTTGAGAGGTCTGTCTGCAATTGCAGCAAATTCTCTCGCAATACCGTAGTGACCCCAGAGGTCAGGACGGTTTGTAAGTGACTTGTTGTCTACTTCGAAAACAATGTCTTCGATTTCGTAAACTTCCTTGATATCTGTACCGTTTGCTACAGCCTCAGTAATATCCATAATGCCTGAATTGTCGTCGCTGATACCAACTTCCTTTTCGCTGCAGCACATACCGTATGATGTGTAGCCTGCAAGTGCTCTCGGTGTAATTTCGATTTCACCGATTTTTGCACCAATTTTAGCGAAAGCAGTTTTCATTCCAACTCTTACATTGGGTGCGCCGCAAACAACATCTGTAAGTTTTCCGTCGCCTGCATCAACCTTGAGAAGGTGAAGCTTCTTTGATTCGGGATGATCTTCTACTGATTTGATTTCTGCAACAACAATACCGTCAATGTCGCTGCCCTTAAAGAAAATTTCGTTTTCTACCTCTGCAGTTGAAAGGGAGAAACGGCGGATGAGATCCATTTTGTCAAGACCTGTAAAGTCAACAAAGTCTGAAATCCAGTTCATTGATAAAAACATAATTCTATTTCTCCTTTCTTATTCGTCGTCTGTGAACTGTGAGAGCACCTTAAGGCTGCCGCTGTTAAGATCACGTATATCTTTAATTCCGTATTTCATCATAACAAGTCTTGTAAGACCGAGACCAAAAGCAAAACCGCTGTATTCTTCGGGGTCGATTCCGCCAGCCTTGAGAACTTCGGGATGAATCATACCGCAGGGGCAAAGCTCAAGCCAACCGCTGTGCTTACATGAAGGACAGCCTTCACCACCGCAGATAAGGCAGCTGATGTCAAGCTCGAAACCAGGTTCAACGAAGGGAAAGAAGCCGGGACGGAGTCTTACCTTAAGATCCTTCTGGAATACTTCTGAAAGCATTGTCTTCATAAAGTAGATAAGGTTTGAAATTGAAATATCCTTGTCAACCATAACGCCTTCCATCTGGAAGAATGTGTTTTCGTGACAAGCGTCAGTAGCTTCGTTTCTGAAGCATCTGCCGGGGAAAATAGCCTTGATGGGCACATTGTCGTTGATAAGTGCATCTCTGTACTTCTTATAGATTGCGTTCTGAGCTGCAGAAGTATGAGTCTTGAGAAGCTGACCGTTTGTGAGATAATATGTATCCTGCATATCTCTAGCGGGGTGATGCTTGGGAATGTTGAGCGCTTCAAAGCATTCGTAGTCGGTTACGATTTCTGAATAGTCTTCAACGTTAAAGCCCATTGTTTTGAAAATCTGTTCACACTGACGCTGAACAAGAGTTACGGGGTGGTATGAACCCTCAGTAATATTTGCGGGCATTGAAACGTCGAATTCGGGCATTGATTCAATTTCTTTAAGAACTTCAAGCTCTTTGAGTTCGGTTGTTCTTGCTGCAATTGCGTCAGCAACCTCAGCTTTAAGCTCGTTAACCTTCTGACCGAAGGCTTTCTTTTCCTCAACAGAAAGGTCTCTCATTTCTTTGAGAAGGTCGGTTACACTGCCTTTTTTGCCAAGGTACTTAACTCTTATGGCTTCAAGGTCAGCAGTGTTTTCTGCTTTTTTGAGTTCAGCAGAAAACTCTTCTTTTAAGAGGGCAATTTTGCTATCCATTTTTTCTTCCTCCATATAAAATAGAAATATAATAAAAAAATCGCCTCACAAAAATGAGACGAAAAAATTCCGTGGTACCACTCAAATTGCAAAGGAAAAAACCTCTGCCGCTTTTGGTTGCTTTAATGCAGCAATTACATCCTGCTTTTCACAGGCAGCTCGTGAGGCGAAATTCGCGATAGGGGACAATAGATTTCTTACACCGAATGAAATCCTCTCTTGATTGCCTTGTCCTGACGCTACTGAAACTCAGTCATAGCCTTTAGGCGATATTGCTTAAATTATACATCAAACTTAGCGATAAGTCAATAGAAAAAATCTAACGAAAAAGACAGATGTTTATTGACAAATTTTCAATAAATTGATAAAATTTACCTGTAAGATATGGTGCTTATTTACCGTATCAAAAAATATGAAAAAGAGAGGAAAACACTATGGACATTGTAACAGTAATCAACTTTATCAGGGACTTTCTTCTGACACTTATGTCGCTTCTGACTATGCTGTCTCCTGCATTCGGCGGCCCGGGTGCTGCTTATCAGGCGAAAAATGCAGATCTGCTTGTTATGAGTATGGCAGTAGTATCAGACATTCACGTTGAAACAAACAACCCAAACGCTTATGAAAATTATGAAGATCTTCTTTACGGCATTAAGGGCGGCAAGGATATTGACGCAGCAGCTTACCTTGGTGACAATGTAATGAACGGTCAGATTGCAGAAGACGTTTTCTTTTACGCAGGTTTAATAGGCGTAAAACCTGCTAAGCAGAATCTTGTAATTGTTGGTAACCATGACCAGGGTAACGGTGAGGGCGATGCTGCAAAGCTTTCAGAAAACTTTATTAAGTTCAACAATTTATTCCTTGGCAACAGAATTGATAAAACTTATTATTACAAGGTAATCAACGGTTGCTATGTAATCGTTCTTGCTTCAGAAGACCCCGATGCACAGACATTTATATTGAACACTGAGCAGTACAATTGGCTTGAAGGTGTTCTTAAGGAAGCTAAGGCTGCAAACGCTCCCACAATTGTGCTCAATCATTTCCCCATCAGATATCTTCAGGGCACATACAACGGCACTCAGCTTGCAGAGCTTCTTAAGGCATACAACGTAGACCTTTTCCTTCACGGTCATATCCATGACGATCTTGGCGCAGATAATTTCTATAATTGGGGCGGTATCAACTGTGTTAACCTTCCCCGAGCAACAGAAACTACACACTATGCACCTGGCGATGGTATTGTTTTTGAAGTTTATGAAAACGAAATCCTTGTAAGAGGCAGAGACTTCATCAAGGGCGAATGGATTGACGGTCTTGAATTTACTTATCCTATCACAAGATAACAGAATAACAAAAAAATTAAGCTCCGGATTTCCGGAGCTTTTGTTTTACCATTTGTTGAAAAGATTTTTGAGTCTTACCTTAAGAGGCATGGGGAAGGTGAAAGCTTTGTCGCCGTTCCAGAGCCAGTCAAGAGTGAAGGTTCTGAAAAGAATGAAGCCGGCAGGACAAGCCTCGTAGAGAATACCGATTTCTCCGTTTTTCATATTTGTAAGAGAAGAGTA
>JAFOXT010000488.1 GCA_017425745.1 Clostridia bacterium
AAAATCAAGCTTGACAAGGTCAGCGGACTTAAAATTACAGATAAAACCGAAAAGTCTGTATCACTTTCCTGGCAGAAGGTAAACGGTGCAACAAAATACGAGGTTTATATTTTTGAAGACGGCAAATGGAAAAAAGAAAAAAACGTAACAGGCACAAGCTGCACGGTAAGCGGTCTCAAATCTCATACTGCATATAAATTTAAGGTAAGAGCTGTCAATTCTTCAGCTGAAGGTGATTTTTCCGACTCTGTCAGCGAGAGAACAAAGCTGGGTAAAGTAAGCAAAATCAAGAGTAAAAATGTAAAATCCATATCTGTCAGAGTTTACTGGTCAAAGGTAAGCGGTGCTGATACTTATCTTCTTTACTCCTACACAGGAGGCAAATGGAAGCGTATTGCAAAAACAAAGGATACAGCCTATAACGTTACCTCCCTTTCTGCCAACAAGACCTACAGCTTCAAGGTAAAGGCCTATAACAGCAAAACAGGGGAAGCAGGCGAGGCTTCACCTGAAATAAAGGTGGTTACACTTCCCTCAAAGGTTAAAAATCTTAAGGCTTCAACAGTAAAAACAACCTCACTTACACTTAAGTGGTCAAAGGTAAGCGGTGCTACTGCTTATCAGATTTACCGCAGCACCGACGGTGAAAGCTGGGAAAGAATCAAATCTGTAAACAGCAAAACCACATCGTATACTGACAAGAGCCTCAAAAAGGGCAAAAAGTATTACTATAAGGTCAGAGCCTACAGAAAGGCCGGCTCAAAAACCTATTACGGTGACTTCTCATCAGCAATTAAGGTAACAACAAAGAAAAAATAAAGATATGAAAGGGTCAGCACGTTGAGTGCTGACCCTTTTGCTGTAAAGACAGATTAATTAATACTGAAAGTTAAGGCGGCAGATTACCTTGTACGCCCTTACATCGTCGTCATAGTCGGTTTCGCCGATTGTATAGCTGGTGAAATCGTCTCCGAAAAGCTCATCCATATATCCTGCAATGCTTTCTGCAGTTTCGTTGGCTGAATAAGCGGGGAGTGTAAGGGGTGTAAAGCAGGTCATTCTTATAACGATTTTGTTTATGTCAGGATTACCCTTGATAACTGAGTTTTCCTCACATAAAAGAGAGAAGTAGGTCTTTTTCAGCGGTACAGGCAGATTAGTGCGCTCATAAGCACGCACAGCTTCACATTTTTCGCTGATGTCAACGTCTTCGTTGATAGCATCTTTGATTTTTTTAATTATTTCTGAAGATTTTTTCATATAGAATCCTCTTTGTGAATAATTGCCCAATAGTAAAGCGGTTCATTTTTGAAATATACCTTTTCGTAGTGGTCAATACGGTACTTGCAGCTTTCAAACTGAAGATAATTGGTTACACCGTCAAGACTTTCAAAAGGAACCTGCAAGGGTGTCATAATAAGATATTTTCGCATACTGTTATAGCCAAGCTCCGTAGGTATACCGCTGAGATATATCTTATTTTTATACCTAAGCGGCTGAAAAACACAGTCAAAGTCAGTTGTGGAGCCGTCTTTAACAAAGCTGAAGGTCACACCCATTTCGCTGAAAAGCTTGCTGCGGATATGCTCAGCAGGCAACTACGCAAAACTCCGTATCTGTAAGAATGGACGCTGCCTTTGTAAGTGACGCAACAAGAACCTCTTTTTCAAATCTGAGCTCCTTTTCAATGTTGCGCCTGATGGTCATATCGCCTGCCTTATAGCTTTCGTATCTGTCTGAGGAGCTTATAGCTCCGAGGAAAAAATGATAGTGTGCAACTGCAGCAGCTGTTTCAATAATCAAAGGGCTGTTTTCGTCTGCGGTATCCTTGAGTCTGCTTTTTACATAATCAAGACCCGCAGCGGCAAAGGCGGTTAGCTTTTCTGCCGGGCAGTCCTTTGTGTCTGAATAGAGTGACAGTGCACCGATAACATCTGAAACAGTAATCATCAGTTCACAACCTTAAACTGTAAGAAGCTTTGAAGCGTCCTGAGAAATTTTTGCAAAGCCTGAAATAGTTGTGATTGCTGCTCTTTCAAGCTGACGGTCAATGAGCTTGTCATATTCCGTAATGATGTTGCCGCACTGCACCTTTTCAAGTGAGAAGTTTCTGTCAAGACCGATAAGCTTGCCTTCTTCAACGTTTGAGCTCTTGTAAAGCTCTGCACCGAAGGGAGTGATAAGCTTGCCTGTTGAGTGGAAGTCAAGACCTGTGTAAGCATCTCTGAATTCGCTCATTTTAAGAAGCTGCTGAAGCACATCAGGTGAAGTGATAATTGTTGTCATCTTGTAGGGGTCAAACTTGTTCCAGAAATCAACAAGGTCTGAATAGGTGAGAGTGCCTGAAGCTTCTGTGTTGAATTCTTCAATAAAGTTGCCGTTGCCGTCACCGGTGATAAGAGTGTCAATTGCATCAAAAAGCTCTGCTTTTGCAATTGCAGCACCAATCTGCTTGAGCACAACAGTGAAAAGGTCAAGACGCTGAAAACGTACAGCTTCATAAGAAGCGCTGAGAACACGGCCTCTTTTCTTGAGCTTTACAAGATTTTCCTTTGTTGTGATTTTTGTTTCGGGAATATAGGTGCCCTCGTTGATAACTGCGGGAACCTTGTTGATATCGTCAGCAGGGCAGAAGATTGTTCTGTAATCCATGCCTTCAATGTTTGTAACTGTTGAAACAATTCTTGAAAGAATGTCGTTTTCCTGAGCGCCCTGATAAACTGCTCTTGAAATGTATTCGGGGAAAAGAGCAGCAGAATCGGTTGTGCGGAAAAACTTGTCAATGCAGTCGCTGTTTTTGCCGCTTACCTTGATGTCGAAACGCTTGAGCTGACGCTGATAAGCATCAAGACCTTCAAGCTCGGTGCCGATGTAGTTTTCGCTGGGGTCAATGCTTTCAAGAGCCTCTGTGAAGCTTTTGCCTGATGTGTAAAGTCCTTTTTCCAGTCTGATATTGTCAAAACTTGCCATAATTATAGTTCCTCCTTAAAGTAAAATTTCAATTGTTCTGTTTGCTGTGTCAACGTCAAGAACAAGAAGCTCTCTGCCGCTGTCGCTGACTTTTACGTTGCCGTTTCCGTCTGCAGCAAGCTTGTTGTAGCCGATTACAGGTGATACGCCTGTGTATTTTACAACTGCGTGCCCCTTCATAATAACACTTACATAAGTGTCGTTTACTGCTGAACAGATACCGCAGAACTTTTCGTCTGCAGCGGGTACTGTTGCCTTTTTGAGTGCGCCTGCACCAACAGCCTTACCTACTGCTACATTCTTGTCCTTGTAGAAAGTTAATTCCTTTGTTTCAAATCCGTAAAAAACGGGTGTAGTCATAAAAAAATCCTCCTTAAATTATGTTTGAAATTAAATTTTAAAAGCATTGTTGTTTTTGTTCTGAACTGAATTTGTCTGTTGTCTGAGCTGAAGCACGGGAGGCATAACCTCGCCCGCCTGCTTTCTGAGACCGTCTCTCAGAGAACGGAGCTCTGAAAGATTCATAAAATTGCAGCTGTGTGTAAACTACTTTGCATTAACCCCGGGCATAAGAAGAAGTACATATCTTGAAATGTCCTCTGTAAGGTGCTGCTTATAGGTAAGCGCCTCAGATGAAAGCTCTTCAAGCTCTTTTATGTACTCGCAGATATCCTGAGCCTGACGGGGTGTAATAACCGTATCTTCGGTTATTGACTTGATAACCTCGGTTCCTTTTAACAAGGTCTGCTCCTCCTTAAAAAATGATTTTGTAACTCCTGCCTTTCTCTGTGCAGGCACTGCAACAAAGGACCATTCATAAGCGTCGGTGGGGCTTTCAAGAATTCCGTGGCAAAGCTTGCCTGCGTATTTTCTGCCCTTGATGTGCTTACATTCACGCTTTTTAAGGTCTTTGCCGCATATTGAACAGATACAGCCTTCAGCGCTGCAGCTTACACTGACCTCCTTTTTAATTCCGCCGTCAATTTCCTTTATAAGGTCGGCGTTGCCTTCTGTTTTAAGCATATAGGCTCTTGCCTTAAGTGCTGTATAAGGCTCACCGGAGTCTGTGATTTTTGCGCTGTCTGTTTCAATATAGGTGTGAAAAATTCGTGCTGACTGGTCCTTTGAACGCATGCTGTGGTCTGTAATTCCCGTTTTGCCCTTGAAAAGCTCCTTAAGCTTATTGAGGGAAGCAAGGCTGAATCTTTCAAAATCTCTGTCAATTTCGTTGTCACAAAGAGTGAGGGTGAAAATATAAACCTCATCCTCCTTAAGCTCCTTACGGGAATAGGTGTTGATAAGCGAAAGCTCCTCATTGATTGTCATTCTCTTCACCTCCGATTTCACTGAGAATTTTCTTTGTCTGTGCGTCATGAAGTCTGCTTTGTGAAAGCTCTGTAATATCCTGAAGGGTTATGCTGTTCCATTCAATCTGAAAATCGCAGTCATAGCCGTTCATTCTGAGCCACAAGGAGCAGATTTTTGCTATTGTGGGATTGAGCTCTCTGCGGTAAGCGTCAATTTCGCTTGTGAGCACATCAGCCTGCTGATAGCTCATTCTTTCGGTGGTTGACCAGTTAAGACCGAGAAGAAAAGGCGGAATGCCCAGCTTTGCCACAATCTGCTCAAGCATCTGTCTTACGGGCACGGCACTGTCAAGAATCTGATTGTCAGCACCGATAGCCTTGATGCTCACATCGCCAACGGCAACAAAATCCTTTACCGAACCGCTGCTTTCCATAGCTCTGCTCCATTCGGAAGCCACCTGAAGGGCGCGTTCCTTTGCATAAGCCTTGTCCACGGCGTCGTTCTGAGGCTTATAGGTAACTGCAAAACGCACATTTCCCACACGCTCCCAGTTAATGCCGATTGTGTTGTAAATCTTAAGCAGAATGTCGCTTACAAAGGGCAGACCCTTTAAAATTGAATTGCCGTAAAGCTTGCCCGGCTCAGGGTTGTGTACCGAAAGAAGCACCAATGACGGATATTTTACAGGTGTAAAGGTGCCTGAGCTTTCAGAAGAAACAATTACATCAAGGGGATTATCGCCGTAAGAAAGGCTGATTGTGCGAAGGTCGGCATTGAAAAGGTGGGTGATGCTTCTGCCGTCTGTACAGATTTCACCAACAGCCGTACCGTAGGTGAGAAGCTGTTCAAAATAACTGCTTATAAAAGCGTTGATGCCCTGACGGGTGCCGCCTACATTGACGCTTTGCAGAAAGTCCCTGAGTTCTTTTTCAGCTTCCTTGTCACTGCAGATAATCTCAAAATTACCCAGAAGACGGATAAGCTTATAAAGTGCGGCATCAATAACGGGAATTGCTTCCCTGAGACTGCGGTAAAGCTCCATATCGGGTGAGGTGGGATTATAAGAAGAAAGTGACATGAACGGATGGGAATTTCCGCCGGTCTGAGGCACTGCAACAGTATCGCAGGTGCTTTCGTTTTTCTTTTTTCTTAAAGCCAAAGTCTTAAATTACTCCTTTCTGCAAAATTTTCTGAGGATAGGGGGTCAGCTTCTGTCCATAGCAAGGGCGAAAAAGCCGTCATCCTCATTTTTGCAAAGCACGGTGGAAACGAAGTATCGAATCTCGTCCATTGCGTGGTCGTTTTCTTTTCTCGGTGTATCCTTTGCTGCACCCTCATCCCAACGGTAAAGAGAAAATTCTCTTATGGCGGCCTTGCAGTCGGGCGAGATAATAATTCTGCCGTCTCTGAAGGCGCTCTGAACCTTTCTTATACCTTGGGTGACGTCGTTTTTTGCAGGGATAACCCTGAATTTTCCGTGACGTCGGATGCATTCAATGAAAGAAGCTGCCGAAGGGTCAACAATAACCGCTTCA
>JAFOXT010000489.1 GCA_017425745.1 Clostridia bacterium
AAAGATAAAACCGAAAGGATGGTTTTTATGAGATTACTCAGCAGCGACGAAATGAAACAGGTGGAGCAATATACAGCCAAATACGGTCTTTCATATCAGCGTATGATGGAAAATGCAGGTGCAGCCTGTGCACGAAATATAAGAAATATTGTTGAAAACGACAGTGCATCGAGAAGAAATGCAGTAATTGTCTGCGGTAAGGGTAACAACGGCGGTGACGGCTTTGTTGTAGCAAGAAAGCTTAACGAAAACGGATATAATGTTACTGTAATTCTTGCCTGTGGTTATCCCGACAGTCCCGAATCAACCTATATGTATAAGCTTGTAATTGATTCATCAATCCCTACTGTGTGGTATGATGCTGACCGCCTTAAAGCAATGCAGATTATTAAAAACGCAGATATTGTTGTTGATGCAATTTTCGGCTTCAGCTTTTACGGAAGCATCAGCGATGACCTTAAGCTGCTTATAAAGGAAATGAACAACGCAAACGGTATTCGTTTTGCTATTGATGTACCCAGCGGTGTTTACTGCGACAGCGGTTACAACGACCCGGGCTGCTTCAACGCAGATTACACAATTGCAATTTCAGCTCTCAAGCCTGCTCATATTATTCACCCTGCAACTGATTTCTGCGGTGATATTATAATTGCGAATATCGGCATTCCCGAGGAAAGCTACAACCTTGTTAAGGATTCCCTTTATACTTACAATAAAACAGAGGTGGGACATCTTTTCCCCGACAGAAAAACAGACGCTCATAAGGGTTCCTTCGGTCATCTGCTGTGTATCTGTGGCAGCAAGTGTATGGCAGGCGCTCCCGTGCTTTGTGCAAGTGCGGCTTTAAGAAGCGGTGCAGGACTTGTTACAGTTGCTTTCCCTGAGAGTGCATATCTTCCCGTTGCAACAAAGCTTACAGAAGCTCTTCTTATGCCTCTTGCAGAAACTGAAGAGGGTACACTCAGTGCTTCATGCCTTGAAAAGCTTATTCCTGCTCTTTCAAAATACGATGGTATTGTTATCGGCCCCGGTCTCGGTGTGAATGACGATACTGCAGCAGTTGTAAAGGCAGTGCTTGAAAATGCAAAAGTTCCCGTAATTGTTGACGCTGACGGAATAAATATTATAGCTAAGGACATAGATATTTTACGAAACGCAAAAAGCAAGGTTGTGCTTACTCCTCATCCGAAGGAAATGTCAAGGCTTGCAGGTACACCCACTGAAATCATACAGTCTGACAGAATCGGCTGGGCAAGAAAGTTTGCTTCAGATAACGGTGTTTATCTTGTGCTTAAAGGCTCACATACGGTTGTTTCAGAGCCTGACAGTAAAAGAACCTATGTCAACGCTTCGGGCAACAACGGCCTTTCTAAGGGCGGCAGCGGCGATGTGCTTACAGGTATAATCGGTGGCTTCGCTGTTCAGGATTTTGGTCTTGTTGAGGCAATTACTGCAGCTGTTTATGTGCACGGTCATGTTGCAGATGTTGTTGCAGATAATCTTTCAAAAAGCGGTATGCTTCCTTCAGATGTTGTCAGCGAGTTAGCTTCAACTCTCAGTGCGTTTGAAAAATAAGGCACCTTTTGCCTGAAGGAGACGACGTTTTTGAAGCGCTTTTTATCTCTTGTTTTAACTCTTATCACTCTTGTAATGACTTTTTCTGCCTGCTCAGGAAATGTAGCTTATCAGCCACAGAAAATCAGTGCGTCGGTAAGCTTCAGAGCAAAGGATTATCACTGCGAGGGTGATTTTCTTTTTGAACAAAACGGCATTAAAAAATTTACTATCAATGAACCTGATATAATCTGCGGTACCGTTGCCGAGGAAAAGAACGGAAAAGTATTTCTTTCCTATGACGGTATTACAAGTGAAATTGTTGCAGATTCGCCCCTTAAACGGCTTTTTGTTATTGCTGAGGATTTTTCCTTAAGTCAGCACAAAATCTCCACAAAGGGCATAGAAATGATTGAGGGGATAACAGAAGAGGGGAAATATGAAGCTCAATTTGATTGCTTCAATAAAAAAATAGTATCAATTAAAACCGAAGACACACAATACATATTCCAATGAAAATTTTTTACTGTTACCTCGTTTAAAATGTAGCTTTTCCGGTCAAACTATTTTTACAACAGCTGACCTTCAGGGAGGGATATAAGTGAATATAAAACGAGGGGAAATATACTAT
>JAFOXT010000059.1 GCA_017425745.1 Clostridia bacterium
GTCCTGTTGAGCAGGTTAAGGATCTCAATGATATGTCAGTAATCTGCAAGGTTTATGCAGGAGATAATTCATTTATGTTGCTTGGTGATGCAGAGAAGGATGAGCTCTCCTCCGTATATGAATACAATTACAGCTATGGAATAGATCTTGAATCCGACGTTCTTCTTATGGGTCATCACGGAAGCTCAACCTCAGTTTATAAGCCTTTCCTTGATGAAGTTGATGCAGAAACTGCAGTGATTTCATGCGGCAGAAATAACACCTACAATCACCCGCACAAAGAAGCGCTTGATTATTGCAAGCAGAACGGTATGGCTGTTGTAAGAACCGACCTTCACGGCACAATCACATATCGCTGCACTGAGGATTCGCTTGAAAGGGTTGATTGATATGGAAAGATATACAGTTGACCGAATTGAAGACGGAATAGTTGTTCTTGAAAAAGAGGATTTAACTCATATTGAATTACCTGCTTCTGATTTTGATTTTAGTATTAAAGAGGGGAATGTGCTTCTCTTTGAAAACGGCAGATTCACTGTTGATGAAGCTTATGAAAGCGAAAGACGCAGAAGAATATTCAGTAAGCAGAAAAATATTTTCAAAAACAAGTAAAAAAATTGCAATTTGCTCTTGCATTTTGCTTTTCGGTGTGATATACTACACCAGATAACGCACGCAAGGGGATTGGTATGCCCGTTTCGCCGTACTTACGGTGCTGTGTACCTTTGAACCTGCGGTGGTTAAAAAACAAAAGGAGGACATAACAATGTCAGTAGTATCAATGAAACAGCTTCTTGAAGCAGGCGTTCACTTCGGACACCAGACAAGAAGATGGAACCCGAAAATGGATAAGTACATTTTCGCAGAAAGAAACGGTATTTACATCATCGACCTTCAGAAGACCGTAAAGAAGCTTGAGGAAGCTTATGCTTTCGTTAAGGAAGTTTCAGAAAACGGCGGCGAAGTTCTTTTTGTAGGTACAAAGAAGCAGGCTATGGATTCAATCCGTGAGGAAGCTATCCGTTGCGGCATGCCCTTCGTAAACGCTAGATGGCTCGGCGGTATGCTCACAAACTTCGGCACAATCCAGACAAGAATCAAGAGACTTGCTCAGCTTAAGGCTATGGAGCAGGACGGCACATTTGCTCTTCTTCCCAAGAAGGAAGTTATCAAGCTCAACCTCGAAATCGAAAAGCTTGAAAAATTCATGGGCGGTATCACAAAAATGAAGAAGCAGCCCGCTGCACTCTTCATCGTTGACCCCAGAAAAGAAAGAATTGCTGTTGCTGAAGCTCACAAGCTCGGTATCCCCATCGTTGCTATCGTAGATACAAACTGCGATCCCGACGAAGTTGACTATGTAATTCCCGGTAACGACGACGCTATCAGAGCTGTAAGACTTATTGCAGGTGCTGTTGCTGATGCAGTTATCGAAGGCAGACAGGGCGAAGCTAACGCTCCTGTAGCAGAAGAAGCTACAGCAGAAGCTGCTGAATAATTTTGATTTTCAAACTCCGTAATGGGGTTACTTACTAAAGATATATCAGGAGGAATTTATTATGGCATTTACAGCTAAAGACGTACAGGCTCTTCGTGAGAAGACAGGCGTTGGTATGATGGACTGTAAGAAGGCTCTTGTTGAAGCTGACGGCGATATCGACAAGGCTGTTGACATTCTCAGAGAAAAAGGTCTTGCTTCTGCTGCTAAGAAGGCAAGCCGTGTAGCTGCTGAAGGTATTGTTGCTGCATACAACGATGCAAACGCAGGTGCTCTTGTTGAAATCAACTGTGAAACAGACTTCGTTGCTAAGGGCGAACCCTTCGTAAATCTTGCTGCTAAGGTTGTTAAGACAGTTGTTGCTGCTAAGCCCGCAGATGTTGAAGCTCTTCTTGCTACAAAGGCTATCGATTCAGATAAGACTGTTGATGAAGAAGTTCAGGAAGTATTCCTTGCTCTTCGTGAAAACATGAAAGTTCGTAGATTTGCTCTTGTTGAAGGCCACACTGTAACATATATCCACGCTGGCGGTTCAGTTGGTGTACTTGTTGCATTTGATGTTGACGATGCAACAGCTGCTAACGCTGATTTCACAGCTATGGGTAAGAACGTTGCAATGCAGATTGCTGCTATGAGCCCCGAATACTTAAGCAAGTCAGACATCTCAGACGAAGAACTCGCTAAGATGGAATCAATCACAGTTGACAGTGCTCTTAACAAGCCCGATTCACTTCCCATGCCCATTCTTAACAGCCTCATCGAAGAAGCTATGAGCGCTAACAAGTGGAGTGCTGAAGATATCGAAATCTACAAGGGTCTTGATCAGAAGCAGAGAAAGAACTTCGTAAACTTCATTTCAAAGGAAGCTTACGCTACTCTTGCTGAAATCGCTGTTTCACGCAAGGCTGAAATCGCAGGCAACAAGATCTTCGCGGGTCTTGTTTCAGGCCGTCTTGCTAAGCAGATCAAGGAAGTTTGCCTTCTTGAACAGCCCTTCGTACGTTCAGATCTCTTCGAAGGTGACGTTAACGGCTACATCAATTCAGTTGCTAAGGCTCTCGGCACAGAAATCAAGGCTGCAAGCTTTGTTCGTTTCGCTAAGGGCGAAGGCATTGAAAAGAAGGTTGACGATTTCGCAGCTGAAATCGCTTCAATGGTTAAATAAGCAATTGCCACTTATATTAAAAAGCGGTCCGATATTATTGGGCCGCTTTTATAGTTTTATGAGCATTTTTATAGGGTTAAATTTAGTTTTATTTTTATAAAAATACTCATAATTACTAATAATTATGCATAAACTATTGACAAATATGCAAAAGAGTGTATAATTATTGAAAGTTATTGCATATTAAGGTGAATTATATGATTAAGGTTTTTATTGACGGACAGGCCGGCACAACCGGTCTTCAGATTAAAGATAAGCTTCTCAGACACCCATTTGTTGAGCTTATTGAAATTGATAATGACAAGAGAAAAGATGAAAATGAAAGACAAAAGCTGATGAATTCTGCCGATGTTGTTTTTCTTTGTCTTCCCGATGCTGCTGCAATTGAAGCTGTTAAGCTTGTGACAAATTCTGATACAGTTATAATTGACGCAAGCACAGCCCACAGAACAAACGAAGAGTGGACTTATGGTTTTCCTGAGCTTTCTGATAAGCAATTTGAAAAAATCAAAAGCTCAAAAAGAATCGCAAATCCCGGTTGCCACGCTTCAGGCTTTGTTTCGATTGTTTACCCTCTCGTTAACAGCGGTGTAATGCCTGCTGATTATCCTGTAACCGCTTTCAGTATTACGGGCTACAGCGGCGGCGGTAATAAAATGATAGGCGAGTATGAAAATCCCGACAGAGAAGAAGAAATCGGAACACCAAGACAGTACGGTCTTTCACAGATGCATAAGCATCTTCCTGAAATGAAAAAAGTATGTGGTTTGACTTCTGAACCGATTTTTATGCCGGTTGTAAGTGATTATTATTGCGGTATGGCAGTTTCAGTGCCTGTTTTTACAAAAATGCTCAATAAAAAGCTTACACTTAAGGAAGTTTATGATTTGCTTGATGAATTTTATAAGGATAGCAAATTTATAAATGTATCGTACGCTCCCGAAAGCGGTTTTCTTTCACCTTTAGGTCATGAAGGTACTAATAAAATGACAATCTATGTAAACGGCAACGATGACAGAATTGTGCTTACATCAGTGTTTGACAATCTCGGAAAAGGTGCTTCATCAGCGGCTGTTGAGAATATGAATATTGCTATGGGATTTGAAGAAACCACAGCATTATAATCGGAGGTAATTATATGAAATTTATAGATGGCGGTGTAACAGCTGCTAAGGGCTTTCTCGCTTCGGGCATTCACTGCGGAATCAGAAAGAATCAGACAAAGAAAGACCTTGCAATGATAAAAAGCGAAGCTCTTTGCGCAGCTGCGGCTGTTTACACTCAGAATAAGGTTTACGGCGCACCTATAACAGTTACCCGTGAAAATCTTAAAAACGGTTATGCTCAGGCTGTTATTGTAAATAGCGGTAACGCAAACACCTGCAACAGTGACGGCGTTGAAAAAGCACAGATGATGTGTGATATAGCTGCTGAATCACTTGGTGTAAAGGCTGATGATGTTATTGTTGCTTCAACAGGTGTTATCGGTATGAGTCTTGACGTTACACCTATTGCAAATGCTGCTGCTGAACTTGCTGCTCAGGTTTCTGAAAATGGCGGACACGACGCTGCAGAAGCAATTATGACTACAGATACCGTTTCAAAAGAATGCGCTGTAGAGGTACAAATTGACGGCAAAACAGTAACGCTCGGTGCTTGCTGTAAGGGTTCAGGTATGATCCACCCCAATATGGCAACAATGCTTTGCTTTATGACAACAGATGCTAACATCACACCTGAAATGCTTCAGAAATCACTCAGCAGTGTTGTTGTTGATACATTTAATATGATTTCTGTTGACGGTGATACATCAACAAATGATATGGTTTGCATTATGGCTAACGGTAAAGCTGAAAATGCTGTAATTGACAGCGAAAATGAAAGTTTCGAAATTTTCAAGGCTGCTCTTATGGAGCTTTCAGTAAAGCTTTCAAGAAAAATTGCTGGTGACGGTGAGGGTGCAGAAAGACTTCTTGAGTGTACAGTTAAAAATGCCCCTGATTTAGCTACTGCGAAAAATATCGCTAAATCAATTATCTGCTCATCACTTGTAAAAACTGCAATGTTCGGCTCAGATGCAAACTGGGGTAGAATTCTTTGTGCAATCGGTTACACACCCGGAGATTTTAAGGTTGACACAATTGATGTAACTCTTTCAAGCTCTAAGGGCAGCGTTAAGGTTTGCGAAAATGGTTTCGGTATTGAATTTTCAGAAGAAAAA
>JAFOXT010000490.1 GCA_017425745.1 Clostridia bacterium
CTCGTTGTTTTAATTAACTCCGCAGAGTATTACTTGATTTTTTTGATGAGTATAAAGTTGCGACCGCAACTCCACACTCCACTCTTCACACTCCAAACTTACAAAAAAGGCATTAGCCTTTTTTGTAGTAAAGTCTTTCGTCAGCAAGTGAGATTACATCACCGTCAAAAAGAAGCTGAGGCGAGGTAACTTTTTTGCCGTTAAGCTTTGTGCCCTTTGCACTGCCGAGGTCTTCAATTGCCCAGCCGTCTTCATAAAGCACAAAAGCGGCGTGCTTCTTTGAGCATTCTGCACTTTTAAGTCTGATATGGCTTCTCGGTGCAGTGCCGGCAATTACCTGGTTGCCGTGAAGAAGATAGGTTTCGCCCGTATCCTTGTTGACCACCATAGGTCTTGCTGCGCGTCTTGTTTTAGTGCCCGATGGCGTTTCAAGAGTATACGATGCGGGAGTCTTTTTATCAAAATTCAGCTGAGGCTTGTTCATTTCACTGTAGTAGCCGTTTTGTATCTTTGGCTGAGGTGCAGGCTTTTTAGGTGCCGCTGCAGGCTTTGAGGCGGTCTGCTGAGGTGCAGCCTTTTTAGGCTGAGCCTTCTTTTTGGTTTTCTTTTTCTTGCCCACCTTAACAACGGGGTCATCTGCAATTTCAAAACGAAAACGCATACTGCCGAGAGTGAGTACGTCGCCATCTTTTATGGTCTGCTTTTTTTCAATTTTTCTGCCGTTTACCTTTACGCCTGATTTTGAGCGCAGATCGTGAATATACCAGCTGTCGTTACGTCTTGCAATAACTGCCTGAAAACGGGAAACAGTATCGTAATTAATCACAACATCGCAGGAATTACTTCTGCCGATGGAGGTTTCCCACATGTTAAGCTCATACATCTCACCGTCATACATATCCACTATGTAGCCGTAGGTTTTTTCTTTCGGCTGACCTAACCATAGGGTCATCATACATTTTGCAAGAATTATCAGTGTGACTATCGGTATAAAATAGCGTGATATTTCAGTAACAAGCTCCATAACTTCTCCTTTTTATTTTATCTATGTGATTAAAATATTTCTCTTTATAAGTAAATCATATTATTGTTGGCAATTTTTGTCAATAAACTACTGAAAATTTTAACAAATGTAAGATAAATGAAATTAAAACTATTGAAATTTTTTTTGTTTTTTGGTATTGTTAATCTGTATTAATTTGTATTTATTTACAAAGGAGATGGAAAATATGGATAAGAAGTATACAGACATTCTTGAAAAGCTTACTCTTGAAGAAAAAGCTTCACTTTGCTCAGGTCTTACAAACTGGCTTACAAAGCCCGTTGAACGTCTTAAGGTTCCCTCAGTATGGATGAGTGACGGTCCCAACGGTCTCAGAAAAGAAAAGCAGACAGGCGGCACAAATATTATGCAGGCATCTGAAACTGCAACCTGCTTCCCCACAGCTGTTACAACTGCTTCATCATGGGATAAAGAGCTTCTTTATGAAATTGGTGCAACAATTGCCGACGAAGCAAAGGCTATGAAGGTAACAACCGTTCTCGGCCCCGGCATCAACATCAAGAGAAGTCCTCTTTGCGGAAGAAACTTTGAATATATGTCAGAGGATCCCTTCCTTACAGGTAAGCTTGCAACTGCTTATGTAAAGGGTGTTCAGGACAACAATATCGGCGTAAGCCTCAAGCATTTCTGCGCAAACAATCAGGAATATCTCCGTATGTGCGCAGACAGTGTTGTTGACGAAAGAGCTCTTCGCGAAATTTATCTTGCAGCCTTTGAAGAGGTTGTAAAGGAAGCTCAGCCCACAACAGTTATGTGCAGCTACAACAGAATTGACGGCAAGTACCTTGCTGAAAACAAGCGCCTTCTTACAGACATTCTCCGTGACGAATGGGGCTTCAAGGGTATTGTTATTTCTGACTGGGGTGCAGTAAACGACAGAGTTGAAGGCATTAGAGCAGGTCTTGACCTTGAAATGCCCGGTAACGGCGGTATGAACGACAAGCATATTGTTGAAGCAGTAAAGAACGGAACTCTTGACGAGGCTGCTCTTGATAAGTGCGTTCTCAGAATGATTAAGTTTGCCTTTGAATGTAAGGAAAATGAGGGCAAGGGCTACAGCATTGACTATAAAGCACACCACAACGTTGCAAGAAAGGCTGCTGCAAATTCAGTGGTTCTTCTTAAGAATAGCGACAATCTTCTTCCTCTTAACAAGAATAACAACTCAGTTGCAGTTATCGGTGAGCTTGCAAGAACACTCCGTTATCAGGGTGCAGGCTCAAGCCACATCAACCCCTATAAGACAGTTTCATTCACTCAGGCTATGAGAGCCGCAGGTCAGTCATTCACCTTTGCTCCCGGCTACACTCTCAAGGGTGAGGGCTACAGCAAAAAGCTTATTGACGAGGCTTGCAAGGTTGCAAAGGGCAAGAAGGCAGTTCTTGTTTTCGTTGGTCTTACAGATGCTTTTGAAAGTGAAGGCTTTGACCGTAAGCATATTAATATGCCTTCAAGCCATAATACTCTTATCGAAGAGCTTTCAAAGGTTAATGACAACATTATCGTTGTTCTTTCATGCGGTTCACCCGTTAAAATTGACGCTTGGGAATGCAAGGTTAAATCAATAATCAACCTTTACCTTGGCGGTCAGGCAGGCGGCGAAGCTGCCTACGACGTAATTTACGGTGACGTTAACCCCTCAGGTAAGCTTGCTGAAACCTTCCCGTTCAATAACGAGGATAACGTTGTTGCAAAATACTTCCCCATGGGTCCCAGAACTGTAGAATACAGAGAAAGCATTTTTGTAGGCTACCGTTACTTTGACAAGGCTAAAAAGACAGTTCAGTATCCCTTCGGTCACGGTCTTTCATATACAAAGTTCGAATACAGCGATATCAAGCTCAGCAAGAAAAAGGTGAAGGAAGGCGAAAAGCTTTCAGTTTCCTTTAAGCTTAAAAACGTGGGCGACAGAGCAGGTGCAGAAGTAGCACAGGTTTATGTGTGTCCTCCCGAAAGCGTTCTCTTCAAGGCTGACAGAGAGCTTAAGGGCTTTGAAAAGGTTTACCTTGAAGCAGGCGAGGAAAAGAAGGTTACAATTGAGCTTGATGAAAAGGCATTCAGCTATTACAACGTGAACATCAAGGATTGGCACGCAGAAAGCGGCGAATACAAGATTATTGTAGGTGCTTCATCAAGAGACAGCAGACTTTATGCTGCAGTTGAAGTTGAAACAACAAAGCCTGACGCAATTGTTCCCGATTACAGAGAAAGCGCAAAGATTTATTACAGCGTTGACAGTATGGCAAGCATTCCTGATAATCAGTATGTTGCTGTTCTCGGAAGACCTCTTCCCAATAATGACGAGTTCAAGAAGGGTGACCTTACTCTCAACTGTTCAATTACTCAGGTTGCCGTTTCACCCTACGGCAAGCTTCTTAAGGGCATTCTTACTGCAGGTGCAAAGGTAGTTTCTCTTGCAGCAGAAAACCCCGATATGATTACACAGTCCATTAAGGATATGCCTCTTCGTTCATTCAGCGGCTTTACAGGCGGACTTGTATCTCAGGAGTCAGTTGACGGTCTTGTTGATATGTGTAACCGCAAAAAAGGCGGCGTAAGAAAGTTCATCAAGGGCTTCACAAAGAAATAATAAAAGGAGAAAATGTTATGAAAAAGGTTTTAGCTGTTTTACTTGCAGCAATTATGTGTTTTGCGCTTGTTGCCTGCGGCGGCAATGAAGAGCCCGGCAACAACCCCTCAGGTTCAGATGTTGTTGAAACTAAGGAGCTTTTCAAGGGCGTTACAAGCACTGACCTTGACGGAAACGAAATAGACGATTCTGTTTTCAAGGGCAAAAAGCTTACAATGGTAAATATCTGGGGCACCTTCTGCAGACCCTGTATCGGCGAAATGCCCGACCTTCAGAAAATCAGTGAAGAATACAAAGACAAGGATCTTCAGATAATCGGTATGGTTTGCGATATTGAAAATAAGGATGATATCGTAATGATTGAAACTGCAAAGGAAATTGTTGCTGATACCGGTGTAAAGTATCAGAATATTGTGCCTTCTGATTCACTTAACACTGCGTTCCTTGACAGTGTTACACTTGTACCCCTTACACTTTTCCTTGATGAAAACGGCGAGCAGATAGCAAGCTATGAGGGCTCAAGAAGCTATGAAGGCTGGACTGCAATTATTGATGAATTACTTGCAGCGGCTGAATAAGTGAGCACCATTAAAAAGTATTAATATAAACGCTGTCTGTTGCAAAAAGCTTCAGGCAGCGTTATAATTTAAGTAATTCTAATAAGCAAAAAGAAAGGATGTATAAAATGAAGAAAACAAGAAAAATTATGGCAGTTGCTTTGTGTCTTTTAATGCTTGTGATGAGCCTGAGCTTATCAGCATTTGCAGGAGAAGAAAAGTTTTATCTTGTGCTAGGTGACTCAATCGGCTACGGCTCAGGTATACTTAATTCAAAGGAAGCCTGCTATGGCAGAATTGTAGCTGACACCAACGGCTACGAATACGCAAACCACGCAATTCCCGGCCATACCACAACAAACCTTATTGCACGTCTTGGTGAAGAAAAGGTAAAGAGTGATGTTGCAAAAGCGGATATTATCAGTATATCCATCGGCGGAAACGATTTCCTAATGAACAACCTTTACGGTCTTATGTTTGACGCTATGGTAAAGGGCGACTACAGTGAATTTGATGCCATCGGTCACAAGTTCTATAATAATTTCAGCACAATTATGGAGCTTATCAGAGCGCTCAACAGTGATGCAGTTATATTTATGCAGACTCTTTACAATCCCCAGTCAGGCTATTTAAGAGCACCGTATCAGCAGGGTGCAGACAGAATCAATGGGGCAATTTTAAAGTATGCCGAGGAGCATCCCGGTGAAATTATTGTTGTTGACGTTGCTTCGGCACTTAACAGCGATATGGGTAATTTTGCATCTGATGCCATACATCCCAGCGCCAAGGGTAACGAGGCAATTGCAAAGCTTTTGCTCAGTGAAATCAATAAGGTTTATCCCGAAGGCAAAACCGAGCCCGTTATAAATGTTAAGGGTGAGGATATGAGAAACGCCACCTTTGCAGGAACAATAAACGCTATGGGCGTTTTCTTCCACATTCTTTCACTTGTTCTCGGCCCCTTCTACAGAATTATTTCAAGAATTCCGATGCCGTATATGTAAAAAAATCAGTGACACAGTAAAAGCTTACTGTGTCACTTTTATTTATTTTGATTTATTTTGATGTAGCTTCCACTCTGTAAATAGGCTGACCTAAATCAGAAAAACGCTTTTCATATTCTGTTACAATGTTTCCCTCAAAGTCACTGTTGTGAAGGTCAAGGGAAAGATTTTTTATTTTATAATCTGCAGCAGAGTATTCCTCGAGAGAAAACTCAAAAAAGTGCATATTGTCCGTCTTCTGATGAATCTCACCGTTTTCTGTAAGAAGTCTGCGGTAAATTTCAAGGAAAAATCTGTGGGTAAGACGGTGGCGGGCATATTTTGCTTTAGGGAAGGGGCAGGAGAAGTTGAGGTAAATAAGCTCAACGCTGTTTTCGGGAATGAATCTCGGAAGATATTCGGCACAGCCTGCAATAAATTTTACGTTGGTAAGACCTTCCTCCTTAGCCTTTTCGCAAGCGGCTACAATTACATTCTTTACCTTTTCAACGGCAATAAAGTTCACGTCGGGGTTTCTTTTTGCCATTTCGCAGACAAACTGACCCTTACCGCAGCCGATTTCAAGTCTTACGGGGTTACTGTTGCCGAAAACCTCCTCATAATTGAAGAGAGTTTTTTCAACCTCTTTTTCAAAATCCTTTTCCTCGCAGTCGGTGGAAAGGATATATTCTTTTACTTCTTCGAGCCTGGTTTCAAGGTTCTTCTTTTTTCTCATTCTCATTGGCTTTACCTCTTATGAATTATATTCACTCATAGCTTTGTCTATTTTATCTTCTACCATATATTCAACGGAGCCTACAGCTTTTTCTGCTGCTTCTTTTATAAGCTTTGCTTCGTCCTTCGTAAAGTGTGAAAGCACCCAGTCAGCAAGGTCATAGTCAGGGTTGGGCTTTGCGCCTATACCAACCTTGATGCGTGGAAAATTGTCGCTGTTAAGGTGATAGATAATATTTTTCATACCGTTCTGTCCGCCGGCTGAGCCCTTGCGTCTTATGCGGATTTTACCCGGGTCAAGGCTTATATCGTCGCAGATTACGATAATTCTTTCAGGCGGAATTTTATAAAACTCTGCCGCATCTCTTACAGCTTCACCGCTTAAATTCATAAATGTCTGAGGCTTAAGAAGAAGACAGCGTCTGCCGTTTATTCTGCCGTCACCCATAAGGGATTTGAATTTCAGCTTTGTGATTTTTATGCCGTGCTTTTCGCTGAGAAGGTCAAGGCAGATAAAGCCTGCATTGTGTCTTGTGGTTTCATACTGTCTGCCCGGATTGCCCAGACCTACAATCATATAGTCAAAGGAGCCGCCGTAATCTTTTGTGGTTTTTTTGAAAATCATTTTAATCCGTCCTTTATTGTCATCAGCTTAATATTATGCCAAGAAAATGAAAAATAATCAAGGATTTACGGCAAGAAAAACGCGATTTTTTAAGCATAATTTAAGACAACGGATAAAATTAGTACCGGTAGGGCATCTGCAAGAAGCTAATATTCTAAATTATAATTAAAAATTAAAATTATTATGGTATAATAAAACCAATTATAAATTAAGGTAATGGAGATAAACAAATGGGATTCGATAAAGAAAATAATGCTCAGAGTGAAAGAGACAGCAACCTCATAATTGGCAGAAACGCTGTTTCAGAAGCACTGAGAAGCGGAAGAAATATAGACACCCTTCTTGTTGTAAGAGGAGAAAGAAACGGCTCCGTAGGCAGAATTATTGCTGAGTGCAAGGAAAAGGGAGTTGTAATTAAAGAGGTCGACAAGAAAAAGCTTGACTTTATGTGCGGTCAGGGTAACCATCAGGGTGTTGCCGCTTATGCCGCAGTGCACGAATATTCAAGCGTTGAAGATATTTTCGCCCTTGCAGAGGAAAGAGGCGAAGCACCTTTCATTATTCTTTGCGACGAGCTTGAAGACCCACATAACTTAGGTGCTATTATCCGTACGGCTGAAACCGCAGGCGCTCACGGTGTGATTATTCCGAAAAGAAGAAACGCTTCTCTCACCTGGGCTGTAGGTAAGGCTTCTGCCGGAGCGGTTGAATATGTGCCCGTTGCAAGGGTAGGTAACCTTGCTTCAACAATAGATGACCTTAAAAAAAGAGGGCTGTGGGTATACACTGCCGATATGGACGGACAGAATTGGTGCGAAACCGATTTCAGCGGACCTGTTGCTCTTGTTGTAGGCTCAGAGGGTAACGGCGTAAGCCGACTTATAAAAGAAAAAAGCGATTTTGTTGTATCACTTCCTATGAGAGGAAAAATCACCTCGCTTAACGCTTCAGTAGCGGCAGGTATTCTTATGTATGAGGTGTCAAGACAGCGTCTTGGACTTAAGGCGAAATAAAAAAATTCAGGAGAAACCAAAGAAGAAAAATAAGTAGGAAAGGACAGAGTTTATTATGGCAGAATATAATAATGATCCTTCAGGCATCAACGAAGAAGAAGTTCTTGAAATACACGAAGAGGTTGCAGAAGCCTTACCCGAATATGACATTTTTGACCTTGGAGATGTGGAAGCACTTTTTGAGGACAGAAAATCAAGCGAAATAAAAAATGAAGCAGAAAATACTGCTGAAGCTTCCGTAAAAGAAGAGTCTGTTGAAATTGTTTATGAGGATATCAGCTCTGATGCGAACAATGTTACAAGTGTGCTTCCTCCTTACAGAAGAGAAACCACACAGCGCAGCACTGAAGATATAACCGAGCTTTCAAAAAAGCGCAACCACGAAAGCTATGAAAAGCCCCTTAAGGATACACCGCTTGTTGACCGTGAGCTTTAC
>JAFOXT010000491.1 GCA_017425745.1 Clostridia bacterium
GCCGTTATTACCGCCCATTCCGAAAAGGCCCATAAAGAACGCGATGATTGACATAAAGAAAGCTATGATTTTGTCGAACATTTTTGCCACTCCTTTTGACTTGAATTTTTTTGTTTTCTTCGATTTTAAGGAAAAGTTTTCCTTGAAACGATTTTATCACCCTGAAGTCTACTGTGTCAATAGGCGAAAATTTCTTTTGTTTATTTTGTATTATTATTTTGTTTATTTTGTCAGCACACCGTCATCGTAATAAAGCAGAAGCATAATTTCCTTTTCTTCTCCGGTTTCTCTGTCAATATAAACCAGCACCTCGCTGTTTCTTTTTTTGTCAAGGCAGTGATACTGAAAGCAGCTGCTTTCCTTGCCGGAGTCAAGAGGAATCACAGCCTCAGAAACATCAATTATCTGAAGTGCATCTGAAACAGATTTACGGCACTTTTCTTCACTGAGAAGCTCTGAGGGCTTTTTACGTTCACGGTGATTCATAAGATAGCCTGTGGCATCAAAGGCAACAACCTTGCCCGTATCAAGGGCAACGCTTACCTTTATAAGGTCGGCATAATAGGTGATTCCGCTTTTTCTGTATGCAAAATTTACGGTGCATACATCATCGTAGCAGGAGTAGTAGCTGTGACTCATGGATTCAAAGCCCTGCTTTTTCAAAAAGTCGCTGCCCCGTCTTACAGCCTCATCGGTGCTGATAGTGGCTTCCTTAGTGTAGGAGGGATTGGTCATATAGCAAAGAAGACCGCCCTTTTTTGTTATGCCTATGAATTTGTCGCCCTTTGAATAGCAGTACAAGGGCAGCACAGAGTTGCAGTCAGCCTCATCTCTTAAGTCGGTAGGTGTTACACCCATAATTTCTGCTGCAATTTTCTTGCCCTCTGCCTTTGTGATTTCGTTTTTATCTGAAATACCAAGAGCCTTTCTGTTTAAAACCGCATCAGAAAAAGGTCCGTCATAAAGCAGGGTGGGGTAGTCACCTATAGTCTGCTCAGTGTCGTTGAAGGAGGTAAGAAAGTCAATTGCTTCCTTTTCATCGCTCAGGTTGCCTGATGCCTTCTGAAAGCTGATTTCACCGTCATAGTAGCCGTCGGCAAGGGCACCGATTTCCTTTGAAAGCTTTTCAGAATAGTCAAAAAGGGCTGAAAGCTGCTTCTGCTCCTTTTCGGAAAGACGGCTTTTCTCTGAAAGATAAAGAGTGTAATCACCCACCTGAGAAAGAAAACGGAAGATAGTTTCTGTATATTCATTTTCTTCGGTAAGCTCACTGAGATTATCCTTTGCAACGGCGGAAAGACGGTAAAGCTCGTTGCCGGTCTGATAAAGCCTTTTGCCCGTTTTGCAGTAAAGTGATTTATGAAGACTTACATTGATAGCGTCAATTACCTCTGCAAGCTCAGCAAGGCTTCTTTCCCTTTCAGCTGAGAGAAGAATTTTAAGACGGTTTGCTCTCACACCGTAAATTATGCTTGTTGCCGTAAGAGCTATGCAGATTACGCTGAGAAAAGAAATAATTTTAATATAGGCGGACTTCTTCATTTTATTCTTAAACTCCTTTATAGGTTACAGTTAATTATAGTTTAAGGAGTATTTTACGAAAAATTCAAAAAATATCTTCTTTTTATTTTTACTCAGCCTTGCATAATAGACATATTTATTATATAATAGTACCGATTATAATAGAGGAGGTATGCCTGTGAGCATTAAAGAATGTTATCTTGATAACAGTGCAACAACAAAGCC
>JAFOXT010000060.1 GCA_017425745.1 Clostridia bacterium
GCACTTATTGCATAGCCGGTGATATCGCTGAAGGTGTTATTAATAATTTTTATATCACTGAGATAATGACCTGCAACCCCTGAATGTGTTCCGACGCCACGGGAAAGCTTTTTAAAGGAACAGTCAGAAATTTCAACATTTTTTGTGCCCGTTCCATCCATAGACGGATAAGAAAAATGCTCTTCCTTCAATATATCTATCTGTATTGCTTCACAGTTGTATCCTTCAGATTTTTTTGAAAAATCCATATCGGTAAATTCACAGCCGACTATTTTAACATTACTGCTGGCCGCAAAGGTAAGCTGATGATGCACATCATATGTGTTTCTGAACACAACATTTTCAACAGTAATATTTTTGGCATGTGCAAAACGCATAAGCGAGGTTGTTCCGTTGTCGTTTCCGTCTATACAGCCGTTTTTTAAAGTAATATTGGTAAAGCCGTCATCTCCGTAATATATTTCAGAGGATCTGCCGAAGCGTATCATAGCCGAGCAATTACCCATACGGTAAAACTCTGACTGTGACATATCAAATACCATATTGCTGTAAAAATTAAGACTTGAATGAAGTCCGTACTTTCCTTCAGGAAGAATCAGAGTATGTATATCTTCCTCAGAAGCGTTATCTCTTATATAATCAATTGCATACTGAATAGCCTTACGGGCATCAATATTTTTGTTATTTATAACAACATCGTAGGTTTTTACAATATCTCCGCAGCTGTCTTTGATAAGGATTTTATCTGTTTTATCTTCAGCAGAAGCACTGAAGCAAACAAGCATTACCGTTATCAGCGTTGCAAATAAAAAGGTGAGCACTTTTTTCATTATGTCACATCCTTTCTCTGTTACTGTTATTGTACATATCGGTATACAAAGTGTCAATAGTTTCACAAAGGAAAAAACTACCACACCGAAAGGTATGGCAGAAAATAAATTCAGTTTTTATTTCACAAACCTCTGGGCATATCCGCACCTTTTGCATAACTCCTCAGAAGCCTCACCTTTTGCAAAGCCTTCTGTAATGGCCCTTGCTCTTTCAGAGTCAAGTATAGTGTCTATATCCTCACTGAATATATTGCCGAGGTTAATAACACCGTCGCTGTCAAGACAGCAGGGTACCACCGTACCGTCTGAAAGTATACCGAAATGGTCTTTGAGCCCGTAGCAGAAAAATCTTTCACCCTTGATTTCCGCTTCGGTGTCGGGCCATTCAAACCGCTCGCCCCACTCAATGTGGATTTTATCCCGTATTCTGATACCACGTGTGTTTTCTGCCCATTCGCCCTGTAAGAGCTCTTTAAGCAGATTGAAGGTTACATCGTTTCTGCCACCGTCAAAGCCGTTATTCCAGAGTCTGAAAACAACTATAGTGCCCTCTTCAGCCGCTTTCTCAGAGAACTCGGCAAGCTCGCGTATATACTTTGCGTGTTCTTCATCGCTTTCTTTTTCAAAGCTGTGAACAGAGATGTTCACCTTATATAAACCGGAAGATAACAGCTCTTCTCCCCGTTTTCTGAGAAGTGTTCCGTTAGTTGTAACAACCGATCTGAAGCCTCTCTCCCCTGCCATTTTTATAAACTCGTGCAGCTGTGGATGAGTAAGCGGTTCACCCATAAGGTGATAATAAATATATTTGGTTTTATCGGTAAGTGCTGAAAGAATAAACGAAAACTCATCCTTATTCATTCGCTTTGACTCTCTTTTATGTCCGTGACAAAAGGAGCAGCTCATATTACATATATTGGTGATTTCCACATAAACCTTACTGTACATATAACTCCTCCTTTAATTACATAATTTTGTATTAAAAAAGCACCCGACGGGTGCTTTTTATCAGTTTGTGTAGTTGTCGAAGTAGCCCTGAACAAGTACAACGGGTGTACCCTTGTCACCTGAGCCACTTGTAAGGTCGCAGAGTGAACCGATAAGGTCAGTGAACTTTCTGGGTGTTGTACCCTGAGAAGCCATATTACCAACAAGGCTTTCTTCGCCCTTTTCCTTGATTCTTTCGCTGATAGCCTTCTTGAGCTCTTCACCTGAAAGATCCTTGAAATCGTTATCTGCAAGATACTTGAGCTTGAGCTCGTTGGGTGTGCCTTCAAGTCCCTTTGTGTAACCGGGTGATACGCAGGGGTCAGCAAGCTCCCAGATTTTACCCTGAGGATCCTTGAATGCGCCGTCACCGTATACCATAACTTCAATGTTCTTGCCTGTCTTTTCAATAAGGTACTGCTGAGCCTTGGTTACAAACTCACCGCAATCCTTGGGGAAAAGCTTGATCATATCTTCTGTTGACTTGTTTGAGCCGAGAAGACCGAAGTCAGCATTGAAGCCGCTGCCGTCAACTGAAGAAGTAAGGATATCGTCCATACCGCAGACAATTTTTGCACCTGCAGCCTTAAGAAGTCTCTTAGTTCTCTGTCTTGTATGAATGTCGCAGGTAAGAACGCAGTCTGTGTAATCAAGAATAGCCTTTGCCTGGTTAGCAAAAACAACCTCACACTCTGCACCTGCTTCTGTGATAATCTGTGAATAGTAGTCTACGTAATCTACACCTGTGAATTCGTGCTTGTTTTCGCCGAAAAGCTCACGGTACTTGCTGAGAGAAAGAACATCGCTGTAAGGATTAACGCCAGCCTCGTCAAGCTGATCGTAAGTGAGAAGATGGTTACCAACCTCGTCACTGGGATAGCTGAGCATAAGCACAACCTTCTTGCAGCCCATTGCAATACCCTTAAGGCAGATTGCAAAACGGTTTCTTGAAAGAATCGGGAAAATTACACCAACGGTTTCACCGCCAAGCTTAGCCTTAACATCCTTGGCAATAGCGTCAACTGAAGCATAGTTACCCTGGCTTCTTGCAAGGATTGATTCTGTAACTGCAACAACGTCCTTTTCACGAAGCTCAAAGCCGTCAATTTCAGCTGCTTCAATAACACTGTCGCAAACAATCTTTGCAAGGTCGTCACCTTCACGGATAATCGGGCAACGGATACCTCTTGAAATAGTGCCTGTTCTTCTTTGCATATATATTACCCCTTAAATTCATGTTATCAATTTCGAATAACTCGATAACTAATACTTACATATTTTATCACTATGAACGCAATAAATCAATATTTCTGCGTTTAATATTATGCCTACTTGCGAAAAAATTTTTGTGTAAAAATAACAAAACTACTATTATTATGCTCAGTGCAGGCCATTCTAATAAAAATTTTAATTAATTCGTGGGTTTTCAAATTCCGCTGTGTATTATATAATGAACACAGAACAAAAAGCACGGGAGGTGAAAAAATGCAGGCAGACAAAATTATTGAGGGTATGCAAAATAAAAACGCAGACAGCCTTACCGAATTCCGGCTGCGGTACGGTCCGCTTATACACTACATACTGAAGCCCATTCTGAAGGATGAAAGAGATATCGAAGAATGCTTTTCAGATATAACCGTAACAGTCTGGAACAATATTCAGTTTTATTCCCCGGATAAAGGCACTTTTACAACCTGGCTGACCGCAATAAGCCGTAATGCAGCATTCAACAAAGCACGAAAGCAGAACAGAATCAATCAGAACGAAGAACCGATTTATGAAACCACTCCCTCACCCTGCATTTCACCTGAGGAGAGTGCAATAAAAAAGGAACAGCAAAAGCTTCTTCAAAAAGCAATAGGTACCCTTTCAAAGGACAATCAGAATCTCTTTTACAGAAAATACTATTATATGCAGTCAACCGCACAGATTGCCGCTGAGCTTGGTTTAAGCGAAAGAGCAGTTGAAGGACGGCTTTACAGAATCAAGCAGCTTTTAAGAAAAGAGTTGGGAGGTGACAATGATGAATGAAAACAGCTTTGATTTTTTCAGTGACCGCGAAATTTCTGAAATGCTCACTCCTTTTCCACCCCCTGATAACGTAACTAAAACGGTTTCTCCGTGGAGAAAAGCAACAAGACAGATGCTTATAGGCTTTGCTCTTATGGCGGTTGTTCCTCAGATTTTTCCTCTGAATCTTATCTTTTCCGTTGCAGGCCCGATTCTGGCGCTACTTGGCTTCAGAAGTCTCAGAAAAGAAAACAAGTGGTTTTTCCTTGGCTATGTACTCTCTTCAATAGCCCTTGGATTTGAAGCTGTTTCGCTTTTTCTCAATTCATCAATTGTACGCTACACCGCTGAGAGCTCTGCACCTTTTACCGTAATGGCAATGACCTCACTCCTGCTCATATTTATGATGGCAGTTTCAATTTCAGCGGGGTTTATAACCGTAAAAAAGAAGCTAGAATATAACAGTTCGAATTTTTCGTCCTATTCACTTATAGGCATAATGGCGCTGATTATTTTTCTCGCCCTCATAAACTTTACGGGTGTATTTGCTTCCCTCGTGCTGATTGCTTATATTCTTGTTTTCATTTTTCTCATAAGGCTTTCCAAAGAGCTTGATGAATACGGATATGCCATTGAAATTGCAGGTGTGCAGAATTCAGACAAAACAGTTGCTACCATCTGTCTCGGTCTTGCGTTTCTAATTTCACTTACAGGCTATGTTTTCTTCTCCCGTTATCCTATGGAGTGGACTCCTCAGGTTAAAACAGAAAGTGCACAGATTGAAGAAATCAAAGCAAATCTTCTTTCTTTAGGCTTTCCCGATTATGTTCTGAACGACCTTAAGGATGAGGATATTCTTGAGTGTGAAAATGCGGTTTATGTTGATTCAAGAAGTGATTATCAGCCTTTCAACAACGGCAGAAAGGTTACCGAAACCAGAGGAAATGTACATTACACCCATACGGAGTATGACGAAGAAGAGGTGCTTTTCACCACAATAAATGTGCTTATAGATGAGGAAGAAAACGAGTGGAAGCTTTTCCATCATTTCAAATGGGTAATTGATAAAGGCTATTTCGCTACTGAAGGAATCTCAGTTGAGCCCGCCACATCTCATTCTTATCCCAAAGAGCCAAGTGGTCAGGTGCTTTATGACCTTGGTGGTATAACCTACACAGCACCGTTTCTCAATGAAGGTGATCAGACATATGAATCAACATCTCCTTTCTTTCCCGGAAAAACTATGAATTTATACTTTGCTGAGTTTTCCTATCCTCTTAAAGGTGAAAACAAGCGTGGCTATGTAACCTACCGCACCACCTTCTCCGACAAGACAATGACTGACAATTCAATTCTCTGCTATGCACACAATAAAAGTCCGTTGCAATACCCTGTTAAATCTGCAACTGAGGTGCTAAAAAATGTTATGCAAGACAGCTTTGCATTTGTCCGCAGATATGACTACGGAGTAACTGATACAGGCAAATACTACTTAAACAAACAATAAGAAAAAGGCTGGTAAAAACCAGCCTTTCATTTTTGATTTAAATCTTAGCCA
>JAFOXT010000492.1 GCA_017425745.1 Clostridia bacterium
ACCTTCCACATAAGGGCCGTCACCTGTAAATATGCTTACACCGACTTCACCAACAAAATCGGTGAACTTTTTTCTGTCAAACTCTTTATCTCTTTTTATGAAAAGAAGTCGCTTGACTGTTCTGATTGTAATTTTATCTAATCTCTTTCTTGCAAAAGCCTTCAGGTGCTTTACAATTCCCTTGCCACCGCCAAGTGCACCGCGCACTCTTGCAACAATTGCAGAAGCAAAATGATTATCAAAATATTCCTGAGGTGTAAGTCCTTTCAAGTCCCAACCGAAATCGGGAACGCCCAAAGTTCTGACTTTAAGAGCTGAGTTTTCGTCTATGGTTATTTTTCTGTATTTTCCGGGACTTCCCACAAGGCAGGCTGTGCATACATCAATAAGTCTGTTACCCTTTTCAGAACAGAACTCGTTTATGCTCTGAATATGCATATGGCCTGTAAGAACAAGCTCAACGCCGTTATCTGCAAGGAAGGATGCAACCTTTCGCCAATCCTTGATTTTTGCATCGCCGACCAGGTCGAAAACCGGCACGGGAGGAATAATCGGGTAATGGCATATTGCAAAAACCGAACAACCGTCTTCCTTTGCTTTATCAAGCTGCTCCTTCGCCCAGGCCATAAGTCTGTCATCCATTGCACCCTTGGGCTGATTTTTGCTGTCGCAGTGAATAGCAAGCATTCTGACTCCGTCAGCAATTTCTGCCATATAGGAGTGAGTAGGCTCATCAAAAGCAATAGCATCACCGTAGCCGAAGTCGCTGTACATATCACAAATATCGTTAAAATCTGTACCTTCTACAGGCACACGTCCGTCATCCTTTAATATGTAGGCTGAATCGTTATAATCATGACCGGCAGTTATTACATAGACTTTTTTTCCGTTTTCCTTAAGCTTATAAAGCTCTTTTATAAAGCTGTTATGGCTTTCTTTTTCACCGTTTTTTACAAGGTCACCGGGGATAATAACTATATCTGTTTCTTTATCCTCCATAATCTTTTCAAAGGTGGAGCTTACAATTGCATGGCTTTCCTTTACAAAATACTGTTCGGTAACCATATTTTTTTCAAAGGCTTTTCCGCCCGCACCTAATTTATTTTCAAAATAATGGGTATCAGTTACAAGATAAAAGCTGATAGGCTTCATATTAATACTCCTTAAATTATTGGTTTCTTAATTTGCAGTTATGTCTTTTTAAAATTACTCTCCCGTCAAGTCATAAAAATCAATATAAGCTCCGGCTGTTTATCCGATTATTGCAGGAGTTTTATATGTTCAGAAAATCCTTTCTGTAATTGACACCGAAAAATTCTGCAAGCTCTACCATTTCTTCATCTCTGATGGTGTTCACTCTCGGCAGATGTGCTGTGAGCATATAAATCTCTGCAGCCTTTTCAACGGTTTCAATAAGACCGAAGGTTTCATCCATTGTTTTTCCTGCGCCGTAAATACCGTGCATACCCCATACTACAAGACGGAATTCTTCCATTTTCTTTGCAGTAGCCTCACCTATTTCATTTGTACCGCAAAGCATCCAGGGAAGCACACCTACACCGTCAGGGAAAACAACAATACATTCGGTGCACATTTCCCAAAGGGTGTGTGTAAACTTCTTTTCATCAAGCTCGTGAACATAGTTCATAGCCAGAGTATGTGTGGGATGTGTGTGCATTACAACTCTGTTTTCTTTGTCAACCTTAAGTCTTGCCATATGACTCATAAGGTGTGCGGGAAGCTCACTTGTGAATCTGCCGCCGTCCTTGTAGCCCCAGAGAAGCTCAGCCGTAGTGTCATCTTCTGCGATTCTGATAATGCCAAGATTTGTTTCAGGGTCATCCACAACATTTTTAAAATACTTACCTGTACCGGTCACAATAAAAATTTTACCGATAAGGTCAGTTGCATCAAAGCCTGTAGGTATTGTACGTATTACATTACCGAGGTCGAGATACTCTTTAACCTCGTCTTCCTCAAGCATATAGCTTATATTTCCGCCGTTTCTTTCATCCCAACCGAGACGGTACATATTGGCGGTAGTCTTTTGCATTTCCTTAACAAAAGGAGCAGTTAAAATATCTTTCATACTCTTTTCACCAGAACTTCCTGTTCGTATTTTTTAACCTCTTCAAAATAATTTTTTGTCACATTTTCTCTTTCGAGATATTCATTCCATACATCACCGAAGGGGGCTGTTTTCATTTCCTCCTGAAGATACATAATCTCTGTAAAATTGCTTTCATTCTGCAATTCTTTCATTCTTTCATCGGGCTGTAAAAGTGCAAAGAGAAGTGCCTTCTGTACGCTTCTGACACCTGTTACCCAAGCGGAAATGCGGTTGATTGATGCGTCAAAATAATCTGTTGCAATAAACACTCTGTCAAGCGCATCATTTCTTACAATTTCCTTTGCAATCTCTTTTGTTTCGTCGTCGAAGATAACTACGTGGTCACTGTCCCAACGCACTGCTCTTGTAATATGAAGAGCTATCTTTTCGTTAAAGAGAAGAAGTGAGGAAATTTTATCGCTTACCATTTCTGTAGGATGATAATGACCGTTATCCATAAG
>JAFOXT010000493.1 GCA_017425745.1 Clostridia bacterium
AAAGAAATCACCCTCGGAAAGAATCTCAAAACCGTTGGCGAAAAAGCCTTCCTCGGCTGCACAAAGCTTGCAAGAGTAAATCTCGAAAGCACAAAAACTGCTCCCACCTTCGGCAGAAAAGCTTTCTCCGCTACAGCAGACGGAATCAAATTCGTTGCCGATAAAGCAATTGCAAAGAAAGTAAAAACAAACCTGAAAAACACCGCTACTAAAAACGCAAAGGTTTATTCGGTGTCGTACAGTAAAGTATAACTTAAATTTTATCCTTCCCCCAAAAAAAGTCCTGCCCATCACACCGGGCGGGACTTTTTCTTTTGTATAAAAAATCTTGTAAAAATTCCTATTATATAGTATAATAAATTGATTATGCCAAAGTATGTGTAAAGAAGGAGGCAGACACAATGTTTATTGACAAAGCGGTCATTAAAATCAAAGCAGGTGACGGCGGCAACGGTGCAGTTGCTTTCCACCGCGAAAAGTATATTGCTTCAGGCGGTCCCGACGGCGGTGACGGCGGTAAAGGCGGCGACATTGTTTTTCTTGTTGACGATAACCTTTCTACTCTTAACGATTTTAAGTATAAAAGAAAATACAAAGCACCCAACGGTATGGACGGACAGGGTGGCAGACGTAACGGCAAAAAAGGCGAGGACCTTGTTATCCGTGTGCCGAGAGGTACAATAATCAAGGAAAACGAAAGCGGCGTTATTATGGCCGATATGTCCACAGATGACAGCTTTATTGCTGCAAAAGGCGGCAGAGGCGGCTGGGGCAACAGTCACTTTGCAACTGCAACAAGACAGACTCCCCGTTTTGCAAAGCCCGGCACTCCCGGTGAGGAATGGGAGGTTACTCTTGAATTAAAGCTCCTTGCCGATGTGGGACTTTTAGGCTTCCCGAATGTAGGTAAGTCAAGCTTCATTTCCGTTGTAAGTCAGGCTAAGCCCATTATTGCCGACTATCACTTTACAACAATCACACCCGTTTTAGGCGTGGTTTCAAGAGGTGAGGGCTGTTCATTTGTTATTGCAGATATTCCCGGTCTTATTGAGGGCGCAAGCGAAGGTATCGGTCTCGGACATGCTTTCCTTCGTCACGTAGACCGTTGCAGAATGCTTATCCATATTGTTGACGTTGCAGGCTCTGAGGGCAGAGACCCAAAAGAGGATTTTGAAAAAATCAATCTTGAGCTTGAACGCTTTAATCCCGAGCTTGCAGAAAGACCTCAGATTGTTGTAGGTAACAAAATTGACCTTGCAACCGACGAGCAGAGAGAAGAGTTCAGAAAATATATTGAAGCAGCGGGATATACCTATCTTGAAATGTGTGCTCCTATTACTGAGGGTACAAAGGAAGTAATTGATGCAACCCTTGAAATGCTCAGCACACTTCCTCCGGTTAAGAAATATGAGAGTGAAGAAATTCCCCTTGAAACTCTTCTTTCAAAGCAGAATACAGGCTTTGAAATTACAGTTGAAGACGATGTTTATATTGTTGAAGCTCCATGGCTTATCAGAATTATCTGTCACACCGACCTTGATGACTACGAATCACTTCAGTATTTCCAGAGAGTTCTTATTTCAAGCGGTATCATTGATGCGCTCAGAGAAAAGGGTATCAATGAGGGTGACATTGTAAGCATCTACGACTTTGAATTTGAATTTATGAATTAAGGACAACAGAATGGAAAGATTTTACAATAAAGATTGTGATGTGAATAATCTCAGTCCCCTTACCCTTGCTTTTATGGGCGATACGGTTTTTGACCTTTTTGTCCGTGAAAGGCTGATTTGTCAGGCTAACAGGCCTGTCAATAAGCTTCATAATCTTGCTTCAAAAACCGTCAATGCCGCTTCTCAGGCAAAGGCAGTAAAAAAGATTATGGACTTGCTTACAGAGGAAGAGCAGGCAGTTTTCCGCCGCGGCAGAAACTGTCACACCAACCATAAGGCAAAGAATGCCTCTGAGGGCGATTATCACTACGCAACAGGCTTTGAGGCTCTTTTCGGTTACCTTTATCTTAAGGGTAGCATCGAAAGACTTCGTGAACTTTTCGATATAATAATTGAGGAGGAAAACAACAATGAGTAATGACGGCTTCTGGCTTATAAAAACAGTTGACAGAAAAACAAACGTTAAAGGAGCACCTTATCTTGATATGATGCTCTGTGATAAAGACGGCGAAATTTCAGCAAAGCTCTGGGATTACAGCGAGCTTGTACACGGCACCTTCGATGCAGGTGAGCTTGTTAAGGTAAGAGCAACCGTTACTCAGTTCAACGGTGCAGACCAGCTCAGAGTTGAAAAAATCCGCAAGGTAACCGCAGCTGACGGTGTGAATATCGCAGACTTTGTTCCCACTGCGGAATATTCAGGCGAAATGATGCTTGGTGCAATTATGAACGCAATTGCATCAGTTAAGGATGAAGACCTTAAAACTCTTACCTATGCACTTATAAAGGAAAGAGAAAAAGAAATTCTTACCTGGCCGGCAGCCTTCAAGCTTCACCACGCAATAAGAGGCGGACTTCTTTATCATACACTTTCAATTCTTAAGCTCAGCGAGGGTGTATGTATGCTTTATCCTTCTGTTGATAAGGATTTGCTTACCTGTGGAATTATTGTGCACGACCTTTGCAAAATTGACGAGTTTGACCTTAACCCTGCAGGTCTTGTATCTTCATACAGCGTAAAGGGTGAGCTTATCGGCCACCTTATAATGGGCGCTATGAAAATTGAACAGAAGGCTCTTGAGCTTGGCATTCCTTCAGAAAAAGCTATGCTTTTAGAGCATATGGTTATCGCTCATCACGGCCAGCCTGAATTCGGCTCTTCAGTAAGACCTATGTTCCTTGAAGCAGAAATTCTCAGCCAGCTTGACACACTTGACGCTACAGTTTACGAAATTACAAGCGCTGTCGGCGAGGTAAAAGAGTGCGAATTTACCGGCAGAATGTGGGCTCTTGACAACAGAAAGCTCTTTAACCACGGCAGAAAAGAGAGCAAACCAAAAGCTAATTTGGAATAATAAGCTTTATTTCTTAAGGAAATTTAGCAAAAAATAGGTAGATTTATAAGGAAAATTAAGTAAATTTGCAGAATTTCAGCAAATAGTGTTGCTTTTTTTCTTGAAAATATGATAATATATAGTACATTTAATATGGGGTGTTATGTCTGATGAGAGTTATTACAGGAACAGCAAGAGGCAGACGTCTTTTAACCCTTGAGGGTGACGATGTAAGACCTACAACCGACATTGTAAAGGAAGCTCTTTTTTCAATAATTCAGTTTGAAATTGAGGGCAGAAAGGTTCTTGACCTTTTCGGCGGTTGCGGTCAGCTTGCAATTGAAGCACTTTCAAGAGGCGCTCACAGTGCTGTTATTGTTGACGCATCAAAAAAGAGCGTTGAGGTTATAAAAAAGAACCTTGAGACAACAGGCTTTCAGAAGCAGGCTGTTGTTCTTAATACAGACGCTGTTTCATTTCTTACAAGAAGAACTGAAAAATATGACATCGCCTTTATCGACCCTCCTTATTCTGTAGGTCTTCTTGAAAAGGCACTTGCAAAAATTTCCGATGTTATGAATGAGGGTGGCGTTGTAATCTGCGAAGCACCTTTCAAGGACGAGGTTCCCGAAGTTGCAGGTACCTTCCGTCTTCAGAAAAAGTACCGCTACGGAAAAACAGGTTTATTTGTATACCGTTTTGATGAAGAAGGGAACGATGCTGAATGAAAGAAAAAGTCGCAATTTACCCCGGTTCCTTTGACCCTATAACAAGCGGTCATCTGGATATAATCAAAAGAAGTGCGGGAATGTTTGACAAGCTTATTGTGGCTGTTATGTCAAATCACCGTAAAATGGGCACTTACGCTTTCTCTGTTGAGCAGAGAGTGGAATTTGTAAAAAAATGCACAAAGGATCTGCCCAATGTTGTTGTTGATTCTTCAATGGGTCTTCTCGCAGACTATGCAAGAGAGCAGAACGCAATTGCAATAATCAAAGGTCTGAGAGCGGTTTCCGATTTTGAAGATGAATTTCAGCAGGCGCTTATCAACAAAAAGCTCAACGAAAATACAGAGACCTTATTTATGGCTGCCAACACAGAGCACATGTTCCTCAGCTCAAGCATGATAAAGCAGGTATGTATACTTGGCGGCGATGTTTCTCCGTTTTTACCGGAGGAAATTTCAAAAGAGATAATTGAAAAACTTAAAGGCTGATTGAAGCTAAGCAATGCTAAAGAAAGGGTGAAAATCAATGTCACGTTTTTATGATTTAGAAACAGATCTTGACACAGAAGCTGAAGAAGAATTTGAAACTCTTCAGTCAAACACAATTGAAACAGAGGAAGAATACGAGGAGATTACTGAGTTCGGCACCTACGATGAAGCTGCTGCTGAAGATAAGTGGGGCAATATGGAATTCGATAAGCTCTTAATCGAAATGGAATCACTTGTTTCAAGAGGTAAGAAGTACTTCTTCTCAAAGAAGAAGAGAGTTGTTGAAGCTGAGGAAATTGCAACTCTTTCACAGTATCTTCAGAACAAATTCCCTCAGGAAATGATTGACGCAAAGGCTATTCTTGATAACGAGGCTGCAATTGTAAGCCAGGCTACAAGAGAAGCAAACGAAATTATTGCAAATGCACGTAAGCAGGAAGCTGAAATCGTTGCAAACGCAAGAAGCTTCTACGCTTCAACAACAGATAAGGGTAAGAAGGACGCTGAAGAAATTCTTAAGCGTGCAAAGGCTCAGGCTGAAGCTATGGTTCAGGAGCACAGCATTACCCGTATGGCAAGAGAACAGGCTGAACAGATTAAGACAAACACAGAGGTTCAGGCTAAGAATATGATTGCTGAAGCAACAAATCAGTGCAACGAACTCAAGGCACAGTCAAGAGATTGGGCAGTTGGTATTGTACACGGTGCTCACGACTTTGTTATGAACAGCCTTGCAGGCTATCAGAACGTTGCTAAGACAAGCCTTGATCAGATCAACGAGGTTAACAAGAACTTCCAGGCTGAATACAGCAACCAGAAGAACGTTCTCGGTATCAACGAATAATTAAAAGCACCCTTTACGGGTGCTTTTTTGTTTATAGTTTAATTTAGCAACAATAAAAAATATTAGTTATCTTCAAATGCAAACTATTACTCAAATAATAAAACTGTACAGCTCATTTTCTACAAGAGTAAGCTCACCTTTTTGACCTTTCTCAAGACCTTCATACAT
>JAFOXT010000007.1 GCA_017425745.1 Clostridia bacterium
GGAAAATCCTTTCTGAGATTAATAGGTACTGAAATTCTGATAAATTTATTAATAGGATTTTTTTCAGCTTTTATTGCAGCATAAATTGCAGCGGCAGAAAGGTATTCAGTTACCGTTACATTGTGAAAATGACATCTATCTTTGAGGACATTTACCGGCATAATGCCTGAGACAGCTTTGATATAGTCGTGATCAAGCTTTTGAGGAAAAGTGTAAGAATCGGTAAATTCGGGGATTTTTTCAGCCTTACCGGTGTAGTATCTCTTGTAAGCGTTTTCGGATTCCTCAGCCGAGCCGTTAATTCTTGTTGAAATAACACTGCTATCCTTATCAGCTGTTCCGGCTGTAAGGTTTAAGTAATGAGCCACAAGGGATTTTGTAAATTCAAAAGCACCGTCACCGTCAGTAATAACGTGAGCAATTTCAACAGAGATTCTGCGTTTGTAATATAGTACTCTTAAATCGGGAGTGCCGTTTTTACCGAGATTCTGAAGCGCTGCAGGCATTTCTGTTTCTTCTTTTACTTCGGGCATCATATTTGTATGCTCGAGATAAGCCCAGAAAAATCCTTCTTTACATCTTGTGCTGAAGGAGGGAAAGCGTTTCATTGTGTCTTCAACCGCAATTTTTAAAATTTCAGGCTTAACTTCTTCACTTTTTAATACATATGATATTCTGAAGATTCTTGATGAATCATTTGTCTGAATTGATGCGAACATATTTGCTGCTGTGTCCAGCTTGTACCATTTATAATCTTTTTTCATTTAAATCACCACAGGACAGTTTAGCAAATTTTATATAATAAAGCAATAGTAATATCGAATAAAAGGCGATATTTTTTAATAAATTTTAATTTTATTTCAAAACATTACGTTGACTTTCCGGTTGTTCTATGTTAGAATTCAGTTACACAAGTGAATAACCGCAGAATTGCTAAGGAAACACGGTGAAAATCCGTGACAACAGCCATTACCGTAAATGCTTTGCACAAGTCGGAATGCTTACCTTTCTGTGTCTTGCAAAATTACCCTTGGGCAAATGAAGGGGAGTGCTTTTTCTACTTTTATGCACCCATCTTCGGAAGGGTGCTTTTGTGTTAGTCTTTTGTGAAAAACATGAAAGAAGGACTAAAAAAATGAAAAGTACAACAAAAAAATCATTCGCACTATTTCTCGCAATAATTGCAATTTTCAGCTTTGCATCGTGTGGAAAGGAAGAAATTCCCGAGGGCTCTCTCTGGGAAAATGCACTTTATACAGAAGATACTGATTTTGTGCAGGGTGAAAAACATCTTGGTATGTTGATTACTGCGGAAGACAAAACTGTTGTTTTCAACATTTATTCTGATGCTGAAACTGTTGGCGAGGCGCTTATGGAAAATGGTCTCGTTGAAGGTACAGAAGGGCAGTTCGGGCTTTATATCAGCCACGTAAACGGTATCAAGGCTGTTTATGAAGAGGATGGTGCTTATTGGGGCTTTCTTGACAGAGACGGCAATTTTATGAGCACAGGTGTTGATATGACAGAATTACATGACGGAGATGTTTATGAACTCAGATACACAAAAGCATAAACAACTTTCAGTTTACGAAATAACTGTTTTTTCTATGCTCGGAGCAATAATGTATTGCTCAAAAATTATTCTGGAGTGGGCACCGAATGTTCACCTTTTAGGTATGTTCACAATGGCATTTACCTTGGTATACCGCAAAAAAGCACTGATACCGATTTATGTGTTTGTGCTACTTCTCGGTGTGCTTAACGGTTTTAACGGCTGGTGGTTTCCTTACCTTTACATCTGGACATTACTCTGGGGTATAACAATGCTTTTGCCAAAAAAAATGCCTCAGGCGTTAGCTGCTGTTGTTTATGCAGTTATTTGCAGCTTACACGGCTTTCTTTTCGGAATACTTTATGCACCCGCTCAGGCTCTAATGTTCGGACTTGACTTTAAACAGATGATTACCTGGATTTCAAGCGGTGCCATTTTTGATATTGTTCACGGTATATCAAACTTCTTTGCAGGATTCCTGATAATCCCGATGACAAAACTTTTAAAACGTATTGATAAACTTAAAAAGTAGCATAAAAATCACTTCCGCATAAAATGAAACGGGAGTGATTTTTTTGTATATAAAGGTTTTTGTCGGTGCTTTGTTGCCGCTTGTGGGTACAACTGTTGGCTCACTTATTGCTTTTGCACCCTTCAAAAAGCTGAGTAGAGGTATTTCTGCATTGCTGTCAGGGTTTGCTTCCGGTGTAATGCTTGCAGCATCTGTGTGGAGTCTGATACTGCCTGCAACAGAATATTCATCACTCGGAAGATTTTGCTTTGTTGAAATTTGTATCGGGCTTACTTCGGGACTTGTTATGATGCTTTTTTCAGAAAAGTATATTGCTGAAAAGCTCAAAAATGCAAGTAAAGAAAGACTCATATATTTTGCGGTTACCCTTCATAACCTTCCTGAAGGAATGGCAATAGGTGCTGCTTATTCGGCTTATATCTGCATCGGTGATGAAAGCCTTGCTTTGAGTGCAATGCTTCTTAGCATTGGTATAGCTGTTCAGAACATACCTGAGGGTGCAATTGTATCTGTACCTTTAGAAAATATGAAAAGCAGTAAAGCCTTCATTAACGGCATATTGTCGGGTGTTGTTGAACCGGTTGCTGTAATTCTTACAGTTTTATTGTCAGAGCTTCTCGTGCCGGTTCTGACGTTTATGCTTTCCTTTGCAGCAGGAACAATGATTTATGTTGTGCTTAAAGAGCTTGTTCCTGATTTTTCAGATTCTAAAGAGTATAAAAGGGGAATTACTGCATTCTTTACAGGGTTTATGATAATGATGAGTCTTGATGTTGCTTTAGGATAAAAAAATCCACCGATTGTGCTGTGCACTCGGTGGTAATTTTTTTGTTACAGAAATCCCGCCATGCCGGAAATGATGTGTATAACCTGCATTAAAAGCAGGGTGGTGATAGCGAGTCAGGTTCACGCTCCCTTCGTCCACAAAAGTGGGAGGTCTGCAATCCGCTGACAAAGCATCTCTCCGTTTAAGAACGTGTTGGGTTATAACTATCATAATTATCGTACACAGCAGGATCAATATTAAGTTTTACAGATAATTCTCAGATTATTCTTCCTCTGATTCCTTCTCATATTTTTCTATGAGTCTGTCCTCAAAGATATTACCGATTTCATTAAATTCTTTTTCGTCTTCAATCTGAACAAGATAATTTTCGCCGTTTTCTTCAAGCACCTTGAGAATAAGCACATCTCCGTCAGAATCAAGAATCTCTTCCTCATCGTCATAGATGGGAATAAGAGCAACATATTTTTTGCCGTCATCGGTTTCTATTCTGTCAAGCTCTTCAAAAATATGCTCAACACCGTCTTCATCTGTTACACTTACAATGTCAGGTCCGAATTCTTCGTTCATAATATATACCTCGCTAAATTTATTACATTCATATTGTAATATTTTAAGCTTAGAATGTCAATATAAGATAAAAAATATTTAATTGAAAAATCTCTTAAAATATGGTGACAATTTATGGGAA
>JAFOXT010000061.1 GCA_017425745.1 Clostridia bacterium
AGACTTTTTTGAGGGCTGTGCAGCCTTCGAAGGTAAAATGAGGGATAGTAAATTTACTTGTTGTCTTATCTTCAAAGATTACCGTTTTAAGATTCTTACAATTTTTAAACTGAGCGTAGAAATCTTTAAATGCACCTGTGTCATCCCCATGTTCATACTCACCACTCAGACAACACTTTAAAACAGTTCCTGACGGTATCACTACCTTTTTGAGACCTGTATTCTCAAAAGCATGGCAGCCGATTGACTTGAGTTCATCTGAAAATTCTGCCTTAGTAAGCTTTGAGCAATTTAAAAATACGCTGTCATCTATTTCAACAACATAAGAAAAATCAAAACTCTCAATACTCTTACAATTTGCAAAGGCATAATCACCGAGACTAAGCTCTGTAATGTTGTCGGGCAAAACAACTTTTTTCAAGCTGCTGCAACCTGAAAAAGCACTTTGAGGTATATACAAGCTAGTTCTTTCACCTTTTTCAAATATTACCTCTGTAAGATTTTCACAGTTGCTGAACTGAGCAAACTCTACAAAAACGGATGCTGTGCACGAAAGAGACGCAGTAGCAGGTATAGTTATTTTTTCCAGTCCGGTGTTGTTGAAGCTTAGTGTACCAATAGTTTCTATAGACTCTGAAAAAGTAATTTCTTTAAGATTTATGCAACTGCCAAAAGCATCTGTTCCTATAAATTTTACACTATCAAGGTTTATTGTGGTGAGATTATCGCATGAATAGAATGCCTGCTCTTCGATATGTGTAAGAGTAGAGGGTAATGTTACTTTTTCCAAAGCATCCATATTATAAAAAGCTCTGTAATCAATGTATTTTACATTTTCACCAATAGTAACTTCGGAAACATTCGGAAATTCACCCTTTGATGTTATTGCTTCTATGCTTGTTACTTTGTATCCGTCAACCTCTGAGAGAATATTAAGCTCTGTCATTTCGTCACTTGCAACGAAATCATAGGCAATTGCCCTCTTTTCACCTTCTGATTCAAACATATGATATTTTACATTGTCAACAGTTTTGGTTAAGTCGTCTTCGTCAAGGCTTATGTACGCGTTTGCACTAAGAGAGAATAATGCTATCATCATTACGGAAAAAATTGCTGTTAAAATATGTACTCTGTTTTTCTTCATTGTTAATCATCTCCTCATCGGTTTATTGAAGAACAAAGTTCTGTCCGTTATCGTGGGTGAGTTTAATTTACACCTTTGAATACGACACTGAGTAAACCTTTGCATTTTTGGTAGCGGTGTTTTTCAGGTTGGTTTTTACCTTTTTTGCAATTGCCTTATCGGCTACGAATTTGATTCCGTCTGCTGTTGCAGAAAATGCTTTTCTGCCGAAGGTGGGAGCAGTTTTTGTGCTTTCGAGATTTACTCTTGCAAGCTTACTGCAGCCGAGGAAGGCTTTTTCACCAACGGTTTTGAGATTCTTCCCGAGGGCGATTTCTTTAAGGCTCTTGCAGTAAGAGAAAGCCGCATCACCGATTTCAACTATATTTTCACTGCTGTAAACCTTAGTTAAGCTTGTGCAGTTTTTAAAGGCTCTCGGACCGATTGTTATTTTTGTATCTTCAGGGAGATAAACCTTTTTGAGGGCTGTACAGCCTTCAAAGGTAAAGTGAGGGACAGTAAATTTACTTGTTGTTTTATCTTCAAAGATTACCGTTTTAAGATTCTTACAGTTTTTAAACTGAGCGTAGAAATC